>JBIIUN010000049.1:0-15639 GCA_044339945.1 Kapaibacterium sp. (SeqCode) | reverse complement strand
ATCACTCCGCTGCGTGGAATGAGCTGGGCGATCCGACACTGGTAACTCCTGCGATACTTCGACCGAGAACCGACGCAAATCACCCGAACGGAGATCCTTAAGGATATCGATCTTAAAGCGGTCCTGATCACTGACCACTTTCACTGTTTTGACCACCTGGTAGGCTTCCGAAAAGTCTGTGAATGAAACATTCATCAGAGATGAGGTTAACCTTGAGAGGGCTAAAACTGCCAACAATTCTCTCCAGCAGGTGGTTGAATGTTGCTAGGTCAACGAACCCACGAATTGCAATTTGCGCTGCAAACAACTGTTTTCGTTGATCACAGCACCGGCCCCAGAATCCACGGCGCGAATTCCTCGTCGCCGAGGCCCTGGAGTTCGCTCTTGGTCCGCTTGCCGTTCGCCACGGCGACGATCTCCTCGAAGATGCGCTGGCCGACCTGTTCCACGGTTTCCGTGCCGTCGAGGATCGTGCCGGCGTTGAGGTCCATGTCGTCGCGCATCCAGTCGTAGAGCGTGGTGTTGGTGGCAACCTTGAGGCAGGGCATGGGCTTGCAGCCATACACGCTGCCGCGGCCGGTGGTGAACACGCCCACGTTGCACCCGCCGCACACCAGGCCGGTCATGCTCACGGGATCGAAGCCGGGCGTGTCCATGAAGGCGAAGCCGGGGCCGTGGATCGTCTCGGCGTAGTCATACACGGCACTGAGCGGCGCCTGGCCGCCCTTGGCGAGCGCACCGAGGCTCTTCTCGTAGATGGTCGTGAGGCCGCCCACCTTGTTGCCCACGCTGGGGTTGTTGTCGATGGACGCGCCGTGAAGCTTCGCGTGGTTCTCCCACCAGCGGATCTGCGCGACCAGCTTCTCGCCGACTTCGCGGCTGACGGCGCGGCGGGTGAGCAGGTGTTCCGCGCCATAAATCTCGGGCGTCTCGGCGAGCACGCTGGTGGCGCCGTGCCGGACGAGTTCGTCGCTGGCGACACCGAGCGCAGGATTGGCGGTGATGCCGCTCGCACCGTCGGAGCCGCCGCAGTTCATGGCCAGCACGAGCTTGCTGAGCGGCATCGGCTGGCGGCGCAGCGCGGCGGAGGCGGGCAGTAACTGGCGCACGGCGGCCACCGCGGCGTCGATGGTCTTGGCGATGCCGCCCTGCGTCTGGATGTTCATGACCGCGGGCGGCTGTTCGCCGGGCGCGAGCTGGTCGAGGCGGAAGTCCTTCACCAAGCGTTCGGTCTGGTTCACCTCGCAGCCGAGGCCGATGAGCACGTAGCCGGTGATGTTCGGGTGGCGGGCAATGCCGGCGAGCACGCGCTGGAGCAGGCGCGTGGGCTCGTTGTCGGGCATGGCGCAGCCGCTCTTGTGCGTGAAGGCGACCACGCCGTCCACGCCGGGGAAGTCGCGGGCGAAGTCGGGTCCGCGGAACCGGTCGGCCACGTATTTCGAGACGGACGCTGAGCAGTTCACGCTGGAGATCACCGCGATGTAGTTGCGCGTGCCGGCGCGTCCGCCGGGCCGAGCGAAGCCGAGGAAGCTGCGTTCCGCGCCGGGCGCGAGCGGCGGGACGGGCCGCAGGTCGGTGCCAAACTCGTAGTCGCGGGCGAAGTCGCGCACGGCGAGGTTGTGCAGGTGGACATGGTCGCCCGGCCGGATGTCCCCGTGGGCGAAGCCGACGATCTGCCCGTATTTCCGGAGCGGCGCGCCGTCCGCGACCGCCTTCACGGCGAGCTTGTGGCCGCGTCCGACATCGGCCGATAGCGTCAGCACGCGGCCGGCGTCGGCGAGTTCGGTGCCGGCCTTGAGCGGCGCTTTGGCCACGGCCACGTCGTCGTCGGGATGCAGGCGGATGCAGGCGGAGGAGAGCGGCGTCACGCCGCGGACGATGCCGGTGAAGTCGACGCTTGGGAAGGGAGGGCAACTGCGGCGCCTCGGGGCCGCTGGAGGACGCCTGATTCCGCATCGTTCCGGGAAACCGTCCGCCTGCTCCACGCGAGCCCCTGAAAACGCCGGAAGCCGCTTTCGCGCCGGACTTGCCTCCGTTGCGTTCCCGATAGCCGGACGCGCCTCTGCGGCATTGCCCCGGGGCGGGCGGATTGGCCATGTTCGCCCCGTTTTCCGTCACACGTAACACAACACTTCACGACCATGCCCAATCCCTGGACCGGCAAAGGCAATCCCTACACCCGCCAAGAAGTTCGCGACCGCCTGATGAGCACCATCAAGAAGGGCGACGCCATCATCGCTGGCGGGGCGGGCACGGGCATCAGCGCCAAGTTCATCGAGAAGGGCGGCGCCGACCTGATCATCATCTACAACTCTGGCCGCTTCCGCATGATGGGCCATGGCTCCACTGCCGGCATGATGGCCTACGGCGATGCCAACGCCATCGCCATGGAGATCGGCGAATATGAGGTGCTGCCCGTCGTCGAGGAATGCCCCGTCATCTGCGGCGTCCATGCCACCGACCCGCGCCGCCGCATGTGGCACTGGCTGGGCAAGGTGAAGGAAATGGGCTTCAGCGGCGTGAACAATTTCCCCACTCACACGATCGTGGACGGCCACTTCCGCGGTGTTTTGGAAGAGACCGGCATGAGCGTGAAGAAGGAGTTCGAGATGGTCGCGCTCGCCCGCAAGATGGACCTGTTTTCCGTCGTCTATGTCGGTTCGCCCGAAGAGGCTGTGGAAATGGCCAAAGCCGGCGCGGACGCCATCATCGCCCACGTCGGCACGACGGTCGGTGGGAGCATTGGCGTGAAGAAGGCGGTGGTGAGCTGGGATTTCACCATCCAGCGCACCCAGGAGATCATCGACGCCGCCACGCGCGTGCGGAAGGACATCTTCTTCCTCTGCCACGGTGGCCCGATCAACACGCCCGCCGACGCGGATCGCGTGATGAAGGCGACCGACGCCGTCGGTTTCGTCGGTGCGACCAGCCTGGAACGCATGGGCATCGAGGCCTCGCTCACGAACCTGACGAAGGAGTTCAAGAGCCTGAAGGCACCCGCGGCGAAGAAGTTTGGGAAGAAGGGGAAGTGAAGCCGGCGTCCGCGGGTGGCGGCGGACAGGTCTTTCCGATGGGGATGTCGGCGCCCGATTTCAGGTGTTTTCCCGTTTGGGCCTTCGGTGCTTTACTCACCGGCACATGATCAACGTCGGCATCATCGGCACGGGCTTCATGACGGTCGCCCACCTCAAGGCTTACGCGAAGGTTCCGGGAGTGCGCGTCGCCGCGCTCTGCAATCCCAGTGGGCGCAACCTCGACGGCGACTTCTCCAAGGTCGCCGGGAACGTGGGCGATCAGTCTGCGCTCAAGCTCGACATGAACGTCGTGAAGGCGTTCCGCGACGTGGCCGCGCTGCTGGCCGATCCGGACATCCACGTCATCGACATCTGCACGCCGACGAAGACGCACGTGGAATTGGCCTTGGCCGCGCTCGCGGCGGGCAAACACGTGCTGCTGGAGAAGCCGATGGCCCGCACGGCGGCCGATGCCGGAAAGATCGCCGAGGCGGCCGCCGAGGCGGCGAAGCGCGGGGTGTTCCTGATGCCGGCCATGTGCCTGCGCTTCTGGCCCGAGTATGCGTGGCTCAAGCAGATCATCGTGGCCGGCACTTACGGTGCGGTGCGGGATGCGCGCTTCCGCCGCGTGGCGCAGGCGCCCGCCTGGGGCCACAGCCACTTCCTGCAAGGCGGCGAATCCGGTGGCGCGCTGCTGGACCTGCACATTCACGACGTGGACTTCCTGCAATACTGCTTCGGCCGGCCGCAGGCGGTCTTCGCCAGCGGTTACAGCAAGGTCAGCGGGGCGGTGGATCACGTCGTGGCGCTCTTCCAGTATCCGGGCGGCCCGACGGTGAGCGCGGAAGGCAGCTGGGCGATGACCGAGGGGTTTGGCTTCAACATGGCGTTCACGGTCAATTTCGAGCGGGCCACGGTGGATTTCGACAGCGGCCGCGGGGCCGACGCCATGCGCCTGATCGTGCAGGGCGTGCCTACCGCGACCCTCAAGCCCGACGGCGGCGACGGTTACATCGGCGAGCTGAAGCACTTCGTCGAATGCGTGCAGGCGGGGAAGGCGCCTAGCGTCGTGACGCCGGCCGACGGCGCCGCCGCGGTGGCGCTGTGCGAGGCGGAGGAAGAATCCATCCGCACGGGAAAACTGGTGTCCCTGGGCTGAATCCCGTATTCGTCGCCGCCCATGAGTCTTACCGCCGCCTTCCGGGGTCTCGTTGAGTTAGCGCCCGGTTTCCAGCCCCGCCGGGGCATCAGCCACGTGCTGTTTGATTTCGACGGCACGCTTTCGCTCGTCCGTCAGGGCTGGCCCGAAATCATGGTGCCGATGTTCGCCGAGATTCTGCCGGAAGTTCCCGGCGAATCCTACGAGGCCCGCTGCAAGCTGGCGTTTGAGGACATCATGAAGCTCAACGGCAAGCAGACCATCTACCAGATGATCCAGCTCGCCGAACGGGTGAAGGAACGCGGCGGCACGCCCGACGAACCGCTGAACTACAAACACGAATACCTGCGCCGGCTGGACGCGAAGATCCATTTCCGCGTCGAAGGCATCCGGGCCGGCTCGATCAAGGCCGACGACCTCACCGTCTTCGGCACGCGCGCGCTGCTGGATGCGCTGAGCGCCCGCGGCCTGCCGATCTATCTGGCGAGCGGCACCGACGAACAGTTCGTGAAGGCCGAGGCCGAGGCGCTGGGCATCGCGCACTACTTCAAGGGCCACATCTACGGCGCGCAGGACGACTACCGGAAGTTCAGCAAGAAGATGGTCATCGACCGCATCCTGGCCGAGAACCGCATTCCTGGCGCGTCGCTGCTGTCTTTCGGCGACGGCTACGTGGAAATCGAGAACACCAAGCAGGTCGGCGGCGTCGCAGTAGCGGTGGCCAGCGACGAAGCCCACAACGGCTCCGGCCGGATGGACGAGTGGAAGCGGCAGCGCCTGCTCGGCGTCGGCGCCGACATCTGCGTGCCGGATTACCAGGACCTCGGGCCGCTGATGGACCTGCTGTTTCCCGCGTGAACCTACCGTCCACGGATGCGGTCCCGGCGGCGGGGCAAGGAGTTCCACCGGGTGGGATTCGCTTCGGGCCGTTGGCGCTGAAGTCCAACCTCTTTCTCTCGCCGCTAGCCGGCTACACGAACCTGCCGTTCCGGCTCGTGGCCCGCGAGCTGGGGGGCCTGGACCTCGCGACGACCGACTTGGTCAACGCCCGTTCCCTGATCGAACGCAACCGGAAGGCGCTCAAGCTGATTGAGACCAACGACCGTGACCGGCCGCTGGCGGTCCAACTGTTCGGCAGCGTGCCGGAGGAAATGCGGGACGCCGCGCTTTACCTGGAATCGCTCGGGGTCAGCTCGATCGACATCAACATGGGTTGCCCGGTGCGCAAGGTGTGCCGGGTAGGCGGCGGCTCGGCGATGATGACCGAGCACGAACGCACCGCCGCGCTGGTGCGGACCATGGTCAATGCGCTCCGGATTCCCGTGACTGCGAAGATGCGGCTCGGCTGGGACGACGACAACCTGACGGCGCCCGACTTGGCGAAGGCACTGGAGGATGCCGGCATTGCGGCCGTGTTTGTCCATGGGCGGACGCGGGAACAGGGCTTCAGCGGCACGGTCAACCTCGCCGGCATCCGCGCCGTGGTGCAGGCGGTGAAGTCGATTCCGGTGATTGGCAACGGCGACGTGACCACGCCCGAGGCCGCCCGGCACATGTTTAACGAGACGGGTTGCGCCGGCGTCAGCATCGGTCGCGGGGCATTTTACGACCCGTGGATCTTTGTCCGGACCCGGCACCTGCTGGACCGCGGCAAGGTGTTGCCGGAAGCCACGTTCGACGAGCGCATCGTGGTGATGAACCGCCACCTTGACCTGATGATCGAGGTCTTCGGCGAAGAATTGGGCTGCATGATGTTCCGCAAGGTGGCGCCCTGGTATGCCAAGCGGTTCGGTCCGGTCGCGCCGTTCAACAAGCGGGTCGTGCAACTGAGGACCCGGGCTGAATTCGACCAAATCGTGGCAGACTACCGCCAATGGCGGGCCCAATTCTGCGACGAGGCCGGCGAACTCACGGCCCGCTACCGGCCGGCGGCGCTCGTGGCGAGCTTCATGCAGGACGAGGGACCGCCCAGCACGACGCGCACGGCGATACCCGTGCCCAAGGGGCCGGTGGAAGTCTGGTGACAGCGGTGGGCGTCCGGGCCCCACGGAATTTTCAACCGAAGGGTGGAATTCATGCCGGACCTGTTCCAACCTTCCGCCATCATGTCCCAG
This sequence comes from Kapaibacterium sp. (SeqCode), assembly GCA_044339945.1. GTDB lineage: Bacteria > Verrucomicrobiota > Verrucomicrobiia > Limisphaerales > UBA9464 > CAIWAH01. The sequence continues at coordinate 9,352 of JBIIUN010000049.1, read as the reverse complement.
TTGCTTCTGCGTTTGCGCCGCCGGCTGACCGGAACCCTAGCCTTGGCCGGTTGCCTTGGTTCGGTGGCGGTCGCGTCGGCGGCGGCCAAGGTCGACTTCAACCGCGAGATCCGCCCGCTGCTGTCGGACAATTGCTTCGCCTGCCATGGGCCGGACACCCAGAAGATGAAGGGCGGGCTCCGGCTCGATCTCCGGGAGGCCGCGTTGAAGCCGGCGAAATCCGGCAAGGTCGCCTTGGTCCCGGGCAAGCCGCAGGACAGCGAGTTGGTGAAACGCATCTTCACCGCCGATGGCGACGACCTGATGCCGCCCGCGGAATCCCACAAATCGCTGACGCCGGCGCAGCGGGATCTGCTCCAGCGGTGGGTCGCCGAGGGCGCCGAGTATCAGGGCCACTGGGCCTACACGCCGCCGGTGAAGGCGGAGGTCGCCGATCCGAAGCGGGCGGTGGATGAACTGGTCCGGCGGCGTTTGCAGGAGAAGGGGCTCAAGCCGTCGGTTGCCGCCGACCGCCGGACGCTCATTCGCCGGTTGTATTTCGACCTGGTGGGACTGCCGCCGAAGCCGGAGGAAGTGGACGCCTTCGAGCGGGACGCGGCGCCCGACGCCTACGAAAAGCGGGTGGATCGGTTGCTGGCCTCGGAGCACTTCGGCGAGCGCATGGCGATCGGCTGGCTCGACGTTGTGCGCTTCGCCGACACGATTGGCTACCATTCCGACAACCCGCGGAACATCTGGCCGTATCGCGACTACGTGATCCGGTCGTTCAACGCCAACAAACCCTTCGACCAGTTCACCCGCGAGCAGCTCGCCGGCGACCTGCTGCCGAACCCGACGCAGGAACAGAAGGTCGCCTCGGGCTTCAACCGGCTGTTGCTCACGACCGAGGAGGGCGGGGCGCAGACCAAGGATTACGAGGCGCGTTACCTGACCGACCGCGTCCGTGCCGTCGGCAACATCTGGCTCGGCCAGACCATCGGTTGCGCCCAGTGCCACGACCACAAGTTTGATCCCATCGCGCAGCGCGACTTCTACGCGCTCGGCGCCGTTTTCGCCGACGTGAAGGAAACGATCATCGGCGGACGCGAACCCGGCATGTTCGTGCCGACGCCGGCGCAGGCCGAGGGGTTGAAGTGGCACGCCGGCATGGTCGAATTGCGCCAGCGGCAATACGACGGCCCGCATCCGGAACTGGCGGAGAGTTACCAACGCTGGCTGACCGGCCAGGAAAACTCCTACGCGACCGAAGCGCGCTGGACCCGTCAGCGGCCGGCCCAGGCGGAGTCTGCCGGCGGGGCAAAACTCAAGGTGCGCGACGATCAGTCCGTGCTCGTCAGCGGTCCGCGCCCCGACAAGGACACTTACACCCTGCGGTTCACGAACGCGCCGGCCGGTGTCGTGGGGCTCCGTTTGGAAGCGTTGCCGGATGATTCGTTGCCGCAGAAGGGGCCGGGCCGTTCCGGCAATGGCAACTTCGTGCTCACCGAGGTCGTGGCGCGGGTTGAACGCGATGGTGCCGAGCCGCGTAAACTGACGTTCCAAACCGCCCGCACCACCCACGAACAGACCATCTTGGCCGACAACAACCCCTACAAGGCCTGGACCGCGGCGTCGGCGATCGATGGCGATGCCCAGGGCGATTTCCCCGGTTGGGCGGTGTTGCCGCACATTGGCCAGCCCCAGCAATTGCTGCTGGAATTGAAGGAACCCGTCGCGCTGGCCGCGGGCGAGTCGTTGGTGGTCGAACTCCAGCAGCGGCACGGCAACGGCAGCCACACGTTGGGTGCGTTCCGCGTGTCCACGGCCACCGACTCCGCGGCGGTCCGCTCGCCGTTCGCGTTGCCGCCGATCCGGGAGATCGCCGACGTGTTGAAGGTGCCGGCGGCCCAGCGGGACGCCGCGCAGCGCGACAAGTTGTTCAACCATTTCAAGTCCATCACCCCGGAGCTGGCGGAACTGCGGGCGCAAATGGCCGAGGCGAAGAAGTCCCGGGCTGACTTCGAGGCCACCGTGCCGCGTTCGCTGGTCACCGAACAGGCGGAGACGCCCCGGACCGTGCGGTTGTTGCCGCGCGGCAACTGGATGATCGAGACCGGCGACATCATCGAGCCCGCGCTGCCGGCCTTCCTCGCCAAGGCCCCGCCCGCCGGCCGCCGGCTTAACCGCCTGGACCTGGCCGACTGGCTCGTTGCCAAGGAGCACCCGCTGACCTCCCGCGTGGTGATGAACCGGCTGTGGAAGCAGTTCTTTGGGCTCGGGCTTTCCAAGGTCATGGATGACTTCGGCGCGCAGGGCGAGACGCCGCCGAACCAGCCGTTGCTCGATTGGCTCGCCTGCGAATTCCGCGATAGCGGCTGGGACATGAAACACATGGTCCGACTGCTGGTCCTGAGCGACACCTACCGGCAGACCTCCAAGGCGTCCCGCGAGGAACTCGCCCGCGATCCGGACAATCGCGACCTCGCGCGCCAAGGCCGCTGGAGGCTCGACGCCGAGTTGGTGCGCGACAACGCCTTGTCCATCGCCGGCCTGCTGGAGCTGAAGGTCGGCGGCCCGAGCGCGAAGCCGTATCAGCCCGACGGCTACTGGGAAAACCTGAACTTCCCGCAGCGGGTTTACGACGCGAGCTGGGGCAACGACCAATTCCGGCGCGGGCTCTACACTTGGTGGCAGCGCAGCTACGTCCACCCGAGCATGCTGGCCTTCGACGCGCCGACCCGCGAGGAATGCGCCGCCGAACGCAGCCGCTCGAACATCCCGCAGCAGGCGCTCGTGCTGCTGAACGACCCGACCTACGTCGAGGCGGCCCGTTCACTGGCCGTGCGCACCGCCCGCGAGGCCAAGGGGGATGCCGAGGCGCGCATCCGCTGGATGTGGCGACAGGCGCTGGGCCGTAAACCGGAAGCCGACGAAGTGGCGACCTTGCGCGCCCTGCTCGAAAAGCACCTCAGCGAATACCGAGCGAATCCGGCAAACGCCGCGGACTACCAGAAAGTCGGCTCGACGAAGCTGCCGGCGGACCTCAATGCCGCGGAACTCGCCGCGTGGACCAACGTGGCGCGGACCATCCTGAATCTGCACGAGACGATTACCCGCGGCTGAACCCCATTTCCCCCCACCATCGAACGATCGCCCGTCATGAACCTCGCCGCTGAACTTCGCCAATTCTCCGCCCAGCAACAGACCCGCCGCGCCTTTCTGGGGCGTGCGGCCCAGGGCGTTGGCACCGTTGCGCTGGCCTCGTTGCTCAATCCGGCGCTGCTGCGGGCGGCCGACGCCAAACCGGACCGTTGGCCGGGGGTGGTGAAGCCGTTCCACTTTCCGCCGAAGGCCAAGCGCGTCATCTGGCTGACGATGGCCGGCGGGCCGTCGCACTTGGAGACCTTCGATCCGAAACCCAAGCTGGCAGCAATGCACGGGCAGCCGATGCCGGAATCATTCACGGCCGGGAAACAGATCGCGCAGTTGCAGGGCCAGAAGCTGCTTTGCTACGGGCCGCAGCTGGGCTTCAAGCGGTTCGGCAAGTCGGGCATCGAGCTGTGTGAACTGTTCGAACACATCGGCTCCGTGTCCGACCAGATTTGCTTCGTGCGCTCGATGACCACCGAGGCGATCAATCACGACCCGGCGCACATGTTCATCAACACCGGTTCGCAGATCGCCGGCCGCCCGAGCATGGGCTCCTGGCTGACCTATGGCTTGGGAACTGAATCGGAGGATTTGCCCGGCTTCGTGGTGCTGACTTCGCTCGGGCGCGGCGGCCAGAATCAGCCGATCGCGGCCCGGCAATGGGCGTCGGGATTCCTGCCGAGCCGCTTTCAGGGCGTGCACCTGCGCGGCAAGGGCGATCCCGTGCTGTATCTGGGTTCGCCGGCCGGCGTCAGTCGCGGGCAGCAGCAGGACGTGGTGAAGGCGGTCAACGCGCTGAACCAGCGGCACGATGCGGTCGTGGATGATCCCGAAATCGCCACGCGCATTGCCCAATACGAGATGGCGTTCCAGATGCAGGCCAGCGTGCCGGAGCTGATGGACGTCTCGAAGGAATCTGCCAGCACCCTGGAGCTATACGGCTGCAAGCCGGGAGACGGTTCCTTTGCGGCGAACTGCCTGCTCGCCCGCCGACTCGCCGAACGTGGCGTGCGGTTCATGCAGCTTTACCACAAGGACTGGGACCACCACGGTGGCGTGAAGGACGGCGTGAAGTTCAAGGCCGAGGAAATTGACCGCGCCTGCATGGCGTTGATCACCGACCTCAAGCAGCGCGGCATGCTGGACGAGACGCTCATCGTCTGGGCCGGCGAGTTCGGGCGCACCCCGATGAGCCAGGGCGGCGACGGGCGGGATCATCACAACGCCGGCTTCACGATCTGGCTGGCCGGCGGCGGCATCAAGCCGGGCATCGTCTACGGCGCGACGGACGAACTAGGCTACTCCGCGGTGGAGAACCCCATCGACGTGCATGACCTCCACGCGACCATGCTGCGGGTGCTGGGCATCGAACACACGCGGCTGTCCGTGAAGTTCCAGGGCCTCGACGCCCGCCTCACCGGCATCGCGGGCAAGACGATCAGCGGGATTCTCGCCTGAACCCTGGGCGGTGCCGGAGTGCCGGAAACGAATGGGCAACCGGCTTGGGTTTCGGCTTCCGGTGGGGCTGGCGCTCGGTAACGTCAGGGCCATGACCGCCTTGATCCGCCTGCTTTTGTTTGTGGCCGCGTGTTTCGTGGGCGTCGTCCCGCTCCGAGCCTTGCCGCCCACGGTTGCGCTGAAGACGCCGGCAAAGTTGGAAACGGGAGCCCGGCTCGAATGGACCGCGAGCAGCCCGGAACTGGAATTCACGGTGGAAGCTCGCAGCGCCCTGGGGACGGGCGAATGGACGCCGCTGCCGGGGCAGACTTGGCCGATTCCGGCGAAGGAGTTCCTCGATGCCGCGGCCGCGGAGGCCCGCTTTTACCGGGTGGTGGGCACACCCATCGTGGGCGAACGGGGCCGGCTGATCTCGACGACGCTCGTGACCAACCTGAGCCAATTCCAGATCCAGCTCATCTTCGGCTTTGGCGGGATTCCGATCACACCGCAGTCGGGGGTGAAGGTTTACAAGGTGATCTACGAGACCGTGGATGCGCAGGGATTGCGAACGCAGGCGTCCGGTTCCCTGTGCCTGCCGGACAATCGGCCCGCCGGCGGGTTGCCGCTCGTGAGTTATCAGCACGGCACGGTGACCGAGCGGGAAGACGTGCCGTCGCGGCTGAACTTCGAGGGCTTCATCGGGGTGGCGATGGCAACTTCCGGCTACGCGGCCGTCTTGCCGGATTATCTGGGCTTGGGCGATTCCCCGGGCATCCACCCGTATCACCACGCCAAGAGCGAGGCGACGTGCGTGGTGGACTTGCTGCGGGCGACCCGTAGGTATTGCGCGTCGAACACGGTTACCCTCAGCGGAAAATTGTTCCTGACCGGCTATTCCCAAGGCGGACACGCGACCCTGGCGGCGATGCGCGAAATCGAGGAGTTCCACGCGGCCGAGTTCCCGATTACCGCCTGTGCGCCGGGTGCCGGGGCGTATGACCTTGCCGGGGTGACGGCCGAGGACTTCCTCGCGGACAAGGCCAAGCCGAACCCCTACTACCTGCCGTATCTGCTGGTCGGCTTGCAGGATGTCTACGGCTGGGTGGACCGTTGGTCCGACGTGCTGGTAGCGCCCTACGCCACCACGATCCCGCCGCTGTTCGACGGCCAGCACGGCAGCGGTGAGATCAACGACAAGCTGCCGGCCAAGCCGTCGCAAATCCTGCGGCCGGAGACGTTGGAATCGTTCCGGAACAATCCGGCCGACCCGTTGCGGACGCTGCTCCGTGAGAACGACCTCATTCGCTGGACCCCGAAGGCACCGCTACGGCTCTACCATTGCTCGGGTGACCAAGACGTGCCACCCGCCAACATGGCGACCGCCTTGGCGGCATTCCACGCGCGGGGCGCGACGCACGTTCGGGCGTTGGATCCGCAGCCGGGGGCGGACCATGGCGGCTGCGCCCAGCCGGCCCTGCTGGCGGCGAAGGCTTGGTTCGACACCCTCAAATAGTCCCGACGACCCGATGCGCGATGAATCCTCCCTTGAATCGCCGTGAGTTTGTCCGCGGTGGGGTGTTCGCTGCCACCGTATCTGGCCTGGCCGGGACGGCGGCGGAAGTTCCTCGGGTGCGCCGCCCGGTCGCGTTCTCGCTTGAAGGCAACCGCGTTCGCCTGAACTGCCCGGGATTGGACCGTGCGTTCAGCACCGTGATGATCGCGGATACGCATCTCTTCCGGGACGACGAACGGGGCGAACCGTTCCGGCAGTTCAGCGGCCGGATGGCGAAGGCTTACAACCAGACGAAACACTTCCAGACCGGGGCGGCGACCAATCCCGAGCTGGGCTTTGCCGGGGCGTTGGAAGCCGCGGCCAAGGCCAAGGCGGAGTTCCTCGCGTTGGTGGGTGACATCGTGAGCTTCCCCTCGGAGGCGGCGGTCGAGTGGACCCTCGCGCAAGTGCGCGCGGCGGGCCTGCCCTGGCTCTACACGGCCGGCAACCACGACTGGCACTACGAAGGCATGGAGGGCTCGCTCGATGCCCTGCGGGCCACGTGGAGCCAACGTCGCCTGGCGCCGCTGTATCCGGGCGGTTCGCGGCTGATGTCGGTGAACGAGATTCGAGGCGTCAGTTTGGTCGCGCTCGACAATTCGACCAACGAGGTCCTGCCGGAGCAGTTGGAGTTCTTCCGCACCCAGGTGGCGACCGGCAAGCCGTTGGTGCTGTTCGTGCACATCCCGCTCTACGTCGCGGGGCGTTCGTTGGGCTTCGGCTGCGGGCATCCGGGTTGGGGCGCGCATTCCGACAAGGGTCATGAACTGGAGCGTCGGGTGAAGTGGCGCGCGGGCGGGCACACCGCGGTGACGCTGGACTTCCACCGGGAAGTCTTCGCCGCGCCCAACCTGCTGGGGATCTTCGCGGGCCACACGCACCGGGCGTCGTTGGATGTGGTGAATGGCATTCCGCAGTTCGTCACCGACGCGAACGCGACGGGAGCATTTCTCCAGCTCGATTTCGTGCCGGCCTGAGGCCGCGGCGACCTCGAAAGACTGCTCCGGAAAACAAAACAGGCCGCTGAAGCGGCTCAGCGGCCTGTGAAAATGGCGACCCCACGGGGAATCGAACCCCGGTTACTGCCGTGAAAGGGCGGTGTCCTAACCGCTAGACGATGGGGTCGTCTGTTTTAAAAGAGCGCTGGTGGGTTGGCAGGGATTTGAACCCTGGACCAACGGCTTAAAAGGCCGCTGCTCTACCGCTGAGCTACCAACCCGCTTGAAAGCGGGGCGGACAATACCGGGGGACCCCGGCAGCGCAAGTGTTTGTTCAAAATCATCCGAAGTTTGCGCGGCGGACGTGGCAACGGGCTGGCTCCGAGCCGATTTCTGCCGATGTCGTCGACGATGGTATTGCCCCGGGACCGGGCCGCGGGCGATGCTTGCCGACATGTTCCCGGACGGACGTATGCTTCGCTTTGCCGGCCTGATCTTCTGGATTGCGGCCGCGGTCCCGCGGTCCTTGGCCGCCGCGCCGCCGGTGGATTTCAACCGCGATGTCCGCCCTATCCTTTCCGACCACTGCTACGCCTGCCACGGGCCGGACGAAAACAAGCGGAAGGGCGGCCTGCGCCTGGATCGGCAGGAAGACGCTTTCCGGGAGTTGAAATCCGGCCAACGCGCCCTCGTGGCTGGCGACACGAACCGCAGTTCGTTGGTGGCGCGAATCCTGACCCAGGATGCCGACGAACTGATGCCGCCGCCGAAACACCTGAAGCCGCTCAGCGCGGAACAGATTGGGGTGCTCGTCCGCTGGGTGCGGGAGGGGGCCAAGTGGCAGGAGCACTGGTCGTTCGTCGCGCCGAAACGGCCGGAACTCCCGCCGGTGAAGGACCGTCGCTGGCCCAAGAACGAACTGGATCATTTCATCCTCGCCCGCTTGGAACAGGCGGGCATCCGGCCCAATGCCGAGGCCGACCGGGCGGCACTGATTCGGAGGGTCACGCTCGATTTGACCGGGCTGCCGCCGACCCCGGAGGAAGTGGACGCGTTCATCTCCGACCGGTCGCGGGACGCCTACGAGCGGGTGGTGGAGCGGTTGCTGGATTCGCCGCACTACGGTGAGCGGATGGCGCAGAACTGGCTCGACCTGTCACGTTACGCCGACACCAGCGGGTATCATTTCGACGGCGTCCGCTTCATGTGGCTCTGGCGGGACTGGGTGATCCGTTCGTTCAATGAGAACAAGCCTTACGACGCCTTCACGGTGGAGCAGTTGGCCGGCGATCTTCTGCCGAATCCGACCGCGGAACAGCGGATCGCGACGGGATTCATCCGCAACAACATGACCAACGACGAGGGCGGGGCCGATCCCGACGAATACCTCAACAAATACGTCGTGGACCGTGTGAATACGCTCGGGGCGGTCTGGCTCGGCCTGACAGTCGGTTGCACCGAATGCCACGACCACAAATACGACCCGATCTCGACCAAGGAGTTTTACCGGCTCTACGCGTTCTTCCACAACGTGCCGGAAAAGGGGCTCGACCGCATCCGCACCGACAATCCGCCGCCGCGCCTGCCCGTGCCGACGCCGGAGCAGGCGATGAAATTCGTCGAGGCCGATTTCCGGCTGAAGGACGCGGAGAAGACGCTTCAGGATCGCATCAATGAGCTCGGTGAGACCCAGGAGAAGTGGGAACGCACCACCAACGAACGGCCGCCGGCGAAGCCCAGTGACGAAGCCATGAGGCAGCGGTTGGCCTTCGATGGTGCCTTGGATGCGGGCGGCACCTTGGTCGGGGGCGACCGACCCGAGTTCGTGGACGCCCGGCTGGGCAAAGCGCTCAAGCTCGACGGCAAGGCACACGCGGAGTTCGGTCAGTTCGTTGCGTTTGACCGCACCAACGCGTTCAGCGTCGCCGCGTGGGTCAAGGTCCAGGGCGATGGCGCGATCGTCAGCAAGCTGGAGAAGGGACCCGGCTACCGTGGCTTTGACATGCTTGTTGGCGACCGCCGTTTGCAGGTGCACCTGATCCACGCCTGGCCAGACAACGCGCTGAAGGTCCGCACCAAGGAGCAGTTTCCCAACGACCAGTGGCTCCACTTCGCCGTCAGCTACGATGGCTCTGGCAAGGCCGCGGGCGTGAAGCTGTTCGTCAACGGCCGTGCCCGCGACGTGGAGGTGGAAAAGGACCAGCTCAAGGATTCCATTGCGACGGCGGAACCGCTCCGCGTGGGCGCCCGCAACGGCGAGGCGCTGTTCAAGGGCTTCGTGGACGACCTGCGT
>JBIIUN010000048.1:0-15650 GCA_044339945.1 Kapaibacterium sp. (SeqCode) | reverse complement strand
GTGCAGCTCCGCACCCGCCAGCACATAGATGAACTTGTTCAAAACATACTCGTTCGTCCGGCTCCAGCGCACCACCCCGCTGATCGGGGCAGTCACCTGGACGGTATCGGCGGTGGCTGCTGCGCCGGCCAACCCGCCCGCGAGCAGGAAGCGCCCAATTTGGGTTACTGATTTGTTTAGCATCATGTCTGTGTGTTTATGTGATTCCTTGAAGAGCGGTTAGATTACAGCGGGGATGCGTTCCGACTTCGTCTCGTCAAAGTGACGAATCGGTTAATTGGGCCGGCTGGCCAGCCCCGGATGGGGAAAACCGCGGCCCCAACGAGGCCGTGGTCGCCTGCTGTTTGGCACCGCACCGAGACGCGAGCGTGAAGGAAGCGGGTTGGGTTTTGCAGTCAACAGTCCCGGCACAGAAAGAGCCGCGCACCGCGGGCGGATGGGCGGTGACCGAAGTCCATCGCGGCCCGCTCCGTGGGCGGCCCGCTCCGCTCAGAAATCGTAGTTCAACGACAAGCCCACGGAGATCCCGCGGGTGTAGGCTGAGTAGAGCGGCGCACCCGCGTCGTTGCCGTAGGTCCGCTCGATCTCGGGGTTGAGCACGTTGCGGACGGACAACCGCAGCTTGAAGTGCTCGCTGAGGCGTTGACCGAGGATGAAATCCAATTGCGGCACGGGCTGCTCATAGATGTCCGGCGTGGCCAAGCCCGCAATCGTGATGCGCGGCCCGGAAAGGCTGAATACCACGGTCGCCGTCGTGCCCCAGGCCTTGTGGTCCCAGGTGGCGTCGAGGTTGAAGATGTAGGGCGACTGGTCGTAGAGCGGCCGGCTGGAGTTCGCGTCGCCCAGGAACTGAATCCGGTTCGCCAGCTCGAACGCCGTCAACTCGACCGACGACTGAAGGTAGGCCGCGTTGAATCCGAGGCTGAACTCGGCCAGGTCATCCGAGAGGAAGCCGAGTCCGCGCCTTAGCTCGACCTCGAACCCCTGGACCGTCGAATCAGGGCGGTTGATGAACGAGATGATCTCGCCGTCCACCGTGATGAAGCGCCGCTCGATGGCGTTCTGGAGGTTCTTCTGGAACAGGCTCACCGACACCACCGCACCGGGTTCCGGGAACCACTCCCAGCGCACGTCGTAGTTGTCCACGTGGCTCATCTGGAGCAACGGATTGCCCTCCAGCAGTTCGTCGAGCACCGGGTCGTATTGCCGATAGGCCGCCAGCTCGCGGAACGACGGACGCGCCACGGTCTGCGCGAAGTTGAACCGGAAGTTCATGTTCGTCGTCAGCGCGTAGTTGAAGCCGACGACCGGCAGCCAGTTGCCCTGACTGATCGTCGACGTATTGGTGCGCAGGCCGGTCACGGAGTTCGCGAGCGCGCCGATCGAGAAGACATTGATGTCCGTGGACTCGAACCGGAAACCGGAGATGAGCTTGAAACGCGAGGTCAGCGGCAACTCGAACATGAAGTAGCCGGCCCGGATCTGCTGGTCGGCGTCGTAGGTGCTCTCACGGCCCTGGATCACCCGGTTCCACGCGTAGGTGACCCGGCCGGTGGTCCGGTTCGTGGTGACCGTCGGCTCGAAGCTGCCGGCCGGAAAGAACGCGTTGGGATCGCCGGTGAACGGGTAGCGTGAGGAGGGACCGAAACCGCCGGGGGCATTCGCGGGCTGGTAGAAGATTTCCCGGTCCTCGAAGCCCCGCTGCGACTCGCTGTCGTAAACGCCGGCCTTCAGCAATCCCTCCAGCCCGGCCCACTGTTCGAACGGCTTCCTGAAGTCGAGCTTCAGGTTCAGGTTGTTCTCGGACAGCTCGCGGAAGTAGCGCGTGGGCTGCGTCGGCGTCAGCAGGAAATTGCCCTCGGCGAGAAATTCGTTGCCGGACTGCGCGTAGTTGAAGAACCGGGCGTCGGGCTCGTCCTGGGTCGTGGTCGAATAGGCCGCGAGCCAATCCACGCCGAGGTCGCCCGCGGCGGGGATTTCGTGGGAGCCCTTGAGCTGGTAGGTGGTCAGGTTGCGCTCGGTCCAGATGAGCCGGTTGAGCACGTAGGGGAAGTAGTTGCTCTGGTCGTTGTTGAAACCGACCTGCTGGCGTGCGAGGTCCTCGGCGTTCTGGTTGAAGAGGAAGTTGAAGCCGATCTCGTTTCCCTCGCTCAGCTCGTAGGCCACGTTGGCGATGGCCGCCCAGTTGATTTCCTGGATGCCGCGGATGTCGGAAAAACCGCGCCGCGGCACGAGCACGCCGGGATTCGCCCCGTCCGCGACCCAACGTTCGGTGACCCCTTCGTTGAGCTGGTAGCTGTGCCGGTATTGGTAGCCGCCGAAGACCCCGAGCCGCCGGCCGAACAGCTCGACGGTGTCGCCCAGCGAGAAGCTGAGGTTGTGGTTCACCGGCGCCGTCTCGCGGGTCGGTCCGAACTCGGTGGGCCCCAGCAAACGGCTAAGTTCCTGCAACCGCGCGGCGGCGGCCTGCTGCTCGGCAAAGCCCGGCTGGTTGGGGCGGACGGTGATCGTGAAGAACCCGGGCAACGTGGTGCGAAGTTCGTCGGGCAGGGCCCGGGAACCGTCGTCCATTGCCAGCCAGTCGGTGTTGCCGCCCCGGTAGCTGAGGAAGTCGTCCTTGAAGCTGGTCTGGAGATTGTATTCGACGCCGACGCCCGCCGTGAAGGTGCGCTTCTCGGGAAACGACTTGGTCACGACGTTGATGGCGCCGCCCGAAGCGTTGCCGGGCAGGTCCGGCGTGAAGCTCTTGCTCACGGCGATCTGCGAGATGAGGCCGGCCGGAAAGAGATCCAACTGGACCGACTTGCGGTAGGGGTCCGCCGACGGGACCTCGGCCCCGTTCAACGTGATGCCGACGTAACGCTCGTTCAGGCCGCGCACCACCGGATTCTTGCCGTCGGCCACGGTGATGCCGGGGACCTTGGACACGATGTCCGCCGCGTCGCTCGCGCCCACACGGGCAAACTGGTCCGAGCCGATCGAGTCCAGCAGGCCGGAAGCCTCGCTGCGTTCCTCCATGATCTGGCTGGTCTGCTCGTTGAACTCCTCGGCGGTTACCTCGAATTCGTCCAACTCGAAGAATTCAGGCCGCAGGTTGCCGTTCACCGTCGTCGTCTGGCCGGGCAGCACCCGCACGTCCGTGACCGTCGCGCCGGCATAACCGCCCTTCGTGAACCGCAGCACTTGGTCGCCCGGCTGCACCGCTTTCAGCTCATAGCGGCCGCTGCTGTCGGTCTGGCCGGCCAAGGTCGTGCCGCGCACCACCACGGTCACGCCGCCGAGCGGCTTGCCGTCCCAGGTGCTGATCACCAACCCCGCGACGCCGCCGGTTTCCTGCGCCGTGAGGCGGACCAGGCCGACGGAGGCGAGCAGCAACAGGCGCCAGAGGTCGCGCACGAAAGGGCTCGGGGAACAGTTCAAGCGTCAGGCCCCTTTGGCGCGCAGCGCCAGTTGCTCCACCCGCTCGAGGTAACGCTGCACGTTGTCACGCGCCTTGGATTTCTGCGCCTTGCGGAGCAGTTCGACCGCCTCGGCATACTTCTGCCCCTGCACCTTGAGCTGGGCCTGCTTCAGGAGCGCGTCCGCCTCGAAGCCCTCCAGCTTGGCGGCGGTCTCGTAACGGAGCTGGGCCTTCTCTTTCTGGCCGGTCCGGGCGTAGTGGTCGCCGGCCAGGAGCAACGCCTCGCCGTCCAACGGGTTCCGTTCCGAAATCTTCTCCAGCACGGCGGCGGCCTGTTCACCCTCGCCGGCGGCCAACGCGGCCTTCGCCTCCAGCTTGAGCAGGCGCAGCTCGTCATTGCCGGCCAGCGGCGTGGTGGCGGCCTTGAGCCGGGCGAAGATCTGCTTGGCCTCCGGCAAGGCGCCGCGGGCCACCAGCAGCTCGGCGGCCCGGAGTGCCTTGGCCGGGTTCGCCCCGGCATCCTTCTCCACGCCCTCGAGGTAGGCATTCAGGGCGAGGTCGCGAATTTCCTGCGCGAGGTAGAGATCGCCGAGGGTGAACAGTTGCGCCGGCGTCGCCTTCCCGAGCCGCCGTAGCATCTCGAAGTTCACGGTGGCCTTGGCCGGCTGATCCTTCTGGATGAAGACGTTGGCCTGCAGGGCCCAGAGATTGTCCTTCTCCGGGAACTGCCGGATCAACTCGTCCAGCAGCACGAGCGCCGCGTCGTAATTGGCCTGGGCGATCTGGCATTTCACCAACCCGAGGCGGAAGTCCAGGTTCTCCGGTTCGAACAGCAGCGCCTGGCGATAGGCCGCCTCGGCCGACGCGTAGCGCTGGAGATTCATCTGGGCGAAGCCGAGCAGGCCAAAGGTCTTCGAGTCCGCGCCCCCGAGGCTCACGGTGCGGCTCAGCGGCTTGACGGCCGCTTCGTAGTTACCCGCCCGCAGGTAAACCAGCCCGAGGTTCTTCTGGGCGCGCCGGAAGTCCGGAAACTTCGCCAGCGCGGCCTCGAAATGCGTGACCGCGTTGGTCAGGTCGTCGGTCTGGAACAGCAGGTTGCCAAGCGTGAAGTCGAAGATGGCGCTGGCTTCCGGCTTGATCAGTTTCTGCAGCTCCGCGACGGCTTGCTTGGGGTCCTCGCGCAGGAGCGGAACGATCTTGTCGCGATAGACCTTCTGCTCCTCCGCGTTCAGGCGCGGCTCGGCCTCGCTCAGGAAACCGTAGCTGCCCAGCATCCGGCGGGTGAACTCGGGATCATTCCAGACGGCGGCCAGCGGGTGATCGGCAGCCACGGGCGCGAACTGGGTCGCGGCCGGCGCAACGGGCCGTTCCGCAGGCGCGTTCGCCTTCCGCTCGGCGGCGACCAAGGTGCCGGCGCAGAGCAGCGGAAGGCAGATCAGATGGCGGGTGATGGGACTCATGAAAATGGGGTCAAAGACGTTCACCGGGGCGGCGAGAAACGGAAGGGTTGCTTGACGAAGGTGCGGACGGCCTTGCCCTCGCGTTCACCGGGCTTGAAACGCCAGCGGCGAATGGCCTCCAGCGCCGGCTTCTCGAATTCCGGCCGGGACGAAGCCTCGACGCGCGGGTCCTCAACCTTGCCCGCTTCGTCGATCACGAAGGCGACCGTAACCGTGCCCTCAACCTTGGCCTTGGCGAGTTCCCGCGGATAAGTCGGGGCCGTCTGCGCCACCGCCTCGGGCCGGCGTTCCAGGTCGCTCACGTCGAACGCGTCATTCCCGGCCCCGGCTTCCTCGGCGGAAGTCGCCCGGAAATCCCCGAAGCCGGCGAGCGCGCCGCCGCTGCCCATCGCGACTTCCAGGTCCGCGCTGATCGGCAGGGCCTGCGGTTGGGCGTCGGCGAGTTCCGGGGCGGGTTCCGGCGCCTTTTCCTCGGCTGGCGGTGTCGGCGGCGGGGTTTCGTCCTTGGTCGGCGGCGGCAGGTCCACGGTGCCGCCCTTGCGCAGCTCCAGCGTGCGCTCCGGCTTCGCGATCTGGTGCGCGAAGGGAATCACGATGAAGAGCAACGCGGTGAAGGCGAGCCCGCACGAAATCGCGACGAGCAGCGCGACCGTGTTGCTCTCGGTATGGTAAACCCGGCGCATGTGAATCCAGGGAACCGGTTCAGCCCTTTTCCGTGGCGATGCTGACGTCCTTGGCCCCGCCGAGCTTCGCCTCGTCGAGCACCCGGATCAGGATGCCGGAGCGGGCGCTTTCGTCGGCCTTGATGACGACCGGCAGCGGCTCCTTGGCGCAGAGCCGCTCGACCGTGGGGCGCACCCCGCCGATGCCGACTTCCTTGCCGCCGTAGGCGATCTTGCCGTCGCTGGTGACGGCGAAAATGATGCTGCTCTTGTCCAGCTGCTTGGCGCTGGCGGCCTGCGGCTTGTCAACCTGCACCCCAGGCTCCTCGACGAAGCTGGTGGTGGAGATGAAGAAGATGAGCAGGAACATGATGATGTCGATGAGCGGAATGAGGTTCAGCTCAATCGCCTCTTCCGGCTCGGCCAAGGTGCGGCGAAACTTCATGACAGGAGGGCTTGCGGTGCGGGCTTAGCCGCGGCTTTGGCCGGGACGGACTTGCGGGTGATGATGCGGGTCATGCCGTGGAGTTCCGGCCGGAAGTGACGGAGAGTGATGCTTTCCAGCCGCGCGAAGAACGCCACGAACTCGTTGCGCCAGCGGCGGGCGAGCGACGCGACCATCAGTCCCGGGATGGCGACCATCATGCCCGTCTGCGTGGCCACCAGCGCCTCGCTGATGCCCTTGGCAATCACGTCCGAAGTGGCACTGCCGCCGACGCCAATGGCCTTGAAGGTGAGCAGCATGCCCAGGACGGTGCCGAGCAGGCCGAAGAGCGGGGCCGAAATGACGACGACGTTCAGGAACGCGATGCCGCGGTCGTAGTTGGTCACCCGGGTGGACTCCAGTTCCTTGAACCGACCGGCGATGTCCTCGATGGAACGGGCCTCGTCGGTGGTGTAGCGGATGATTTCCCGGATGCGTTCCGGCGCGAGCTTCGGATCGTCCAGCCAACGCTTCACGTCGGCGTCCGACGCCCGGGTAATCCCGCTGTGATACAGGCTGAACAGCAGGTGGGCCGCGGTGGAGTAGAGCACGACGCCCAGGAGCGCCAAGGCGATCATCACCCAGCCGCCCGACTCCCACGTGTGCAGCATCTGGTTCCAAGTCGAATTCATGGACTCGCGAGGGGTTGGAGGTTCAGTTGAACACGCGACGCTCGGGCACGCCGTTCACGAAGCCGACGGACGTCTGCTCCATGCTGCCGAGGATGCCCTTGGCTTTGCGGCTCATGAAGGCGTGCAGCAGCAGCGCGGGAATGGCCACGGCCATGCCGGTCGCGGTCGCCATCAGCGCCTCGGAGATGCCCGCGGCGAGCAGCTTGGGATCGCCCGAGCCGAAACTGGAGATCAGCTTGAAGGTCGCGATCATGCCGGTGACGGTGCCGAGCAGCCCCATCAGCGGTCCCGTGGTCGCGGCGAGGGCGAGGAACGGCAGTCCGCGTTCCAGCTT
This sequence comes from Kapaibacterium sp. (SeqCode), assembly GCA_044339945.1. GTDB lineage: Bacteria > Verrucomicrobiota > Verrucomicrobiia > Limisphaerales > UBA9464 > CAIWAH01. The sequence continues at coordinate 8,678 of JBIIUN010000048.1, read as the reverse complement.
CGAACGGGCCCCGAGCATCTTCTCATAGAGAATCTCCTCGATGTATTCCTTCTTCTCGTCGAAGTGCTCGACGCCGGTCGCCAGCAGCTCGCCGGCGAGGCCGGGAATGCCTTGGGCCAACTTGAGCGCCGCGCCGGACTCTTCCTTCTCCAGGTGCTGGAGCACCTGTTGCAGCTCGTTCTCGGACACGAGCCGGATGCGCGAGAACTGGAACCATTTCACGATGGCCACGATCAACGCCGCAAAGCCAAGGCTCAGGAGCGGCACCATCACCGGCCCGCCCTGGGCCAGCTTCTCGTAAAGCGTTTCCTTCAACGCCTCGAGCTTGAAGGCATTGCCCAGCGTGGGATCAAACGCCAGCGAACCGGTGCCCGACGCGGTCAATTGCCGACCCGCCGCCACGATGTCGCCGTGCAGCGGCACCACGGTCGGATCGGCCTTGTTCAGCTCCTGCTGCAACAGGCCGACGGCCGCCGACTGGTCGCTCGCGAACAACGCGACCGGCCCGAAGAGCGCAACCTTGCCCTTCTCCAGAACGCTGGAGGGTCCGAGCGCCTGGGCCTCGAACCGGTCGCCGCCGGCGACCAACTTGAGACGGGCCAAGGACGCGAGGATGAGTTCGGAACGCTTCTGCAACCGCTCCGCTTCCCCGAGTTCGGGTGACGCCGTGGCCGCATCAAATCCCTCAAAGGAGGGTTTCAGGCGAGGTTCCTCGATCAGATGCACCCGGCTGCGGAAGGCCCGGCCGTATTCGGTCAGCAGCGAGTCGAGATACTTGACCTCCTCGCCGCGCACCCGGGCCTGCGCCTTCAATGCGTTGAGCTCGACGAGCTGGTTTTCCTGAAACCGTTCGGCCTTCTGGAAGGCGGCCTTCTGGTCGAGGACCTTCTGCTCCAGTTCGTTGACCGCCCGCACCAGCGGCAGCTTCTCGCCCTCGACCTCGCGGCGAACTTGGGTGAGTTCGGTCAGCGCCTTCTGGAGGTCGGCCTTGGCGGAGCCCGCCAAGGCGTCGGCGTCCTGGGCAAACAGCGGCCCGAGCGCCAACAAGGACGCGGCCACGAGGGAGATTCGGTTCATGTTCCGGCGGGAAAGGTTCATTGGATGACGGCGGGCAGGCCGAGGAACTCGGCGGCTTTCTGGCTGCGATAGATCGCAATGGCGTCGCGGACCTTGGGTCCCAGCTCGGGCTGAAGCTTCCACTGCCAGCCGCCCGCGCCCGGTGATCCCATGCCCGCCACTTCGCCCGCGGCATCAACGAAATAGGCGATGCCCAGGCCCAGATAGATGACGTCCACGCTCACCTGGTCCCCCTTGCCATTGGGCTGCTTGTCGTTGGCGACCGTGATGGCGTTATTGAACTTATCCACCTCGTTGAGCAGGCCCACGACGGTCTGGAAACGCTCGACTGGCCCGGCCTTGGTATTGGCGGAATCGGCCGGCAGGCGATTGACCCAAGGCTGGACCGTGGCGGTCAGCGGCGGGGGCAGCAACGGCAGGATACCGCGGACTTCCTTTTCCAGGTTCGCCACCACGACCTTGGACTTCTCGAGCGCCTCGCCGTGCTGCGCCAACTCCGCCTCGGCCTTGCGGCGTTCCGCGTCGGCAACGGTGGAATTGGTGCTCAGCTTGCCCATCTGTTCGGCGACCGCGGCCAGCTCGCGCTCAAACAGAGCCTTGGTCTGGCCCAGCATTTCCTTGTCGGCTTCCCAGTCGGTCCGGGTCTTGGAAATCAACTGCCGGGTCTGCACCCACTGCGCGAGCGTATCGCGCGCCGCCGTCACCGGGCTTTCCGCCGCCCCGAGCAGGCCGCTGGCAACCCAGCCGGCCAAACAGGCGGTCACTCCACGTTTTGAAATCATCCGCGGCGACCCTCTGGACGGTCGGTGGCGGAAAAATGTCGCGATTGTGACGATTTGGTAACGAGCCCGCCCGGTGACACCCACTCGTTTCCAGGTCGTTACCTTTTGGTCAAACAGGCCCCAGCGCTTCCGGCCGGAGAAACCGTTCGGCCACGGTATCTGCAAAACGCAGGCCGGTCCGGGTCAGATGGAACCGCCCGCCCGTTTCCGCCGCCCACCCGGTGCGGATGAGTTCGTCCATTTCCGCCGCCCACCCCGCCCTGAGGTTGTGTCCGGTGCGTTCGGTGAATTCCGCGAAGCCCCAGCCGCGGTTCATCCGAAGTCCGAACGCAGCCAACTCCCCCGCCCTGGCTTCGGGTCCGAGCGCCTCGGCCAATTCCTTGGCGCGGCGCCCCTTCTCCAATTGTTCGCAATAGAGCGTGGTGTTCGACCAGTTCTTTGCCCGCAGCCCGCGGACGTATTCGCTCGCGCTGGGCCCGAGGCCGTAGCTGTCGAGCCCGCGCCAATAGCCGACGTTGTGCCGGCAGGCGAAGGTCGGAAGGTCCAATGACGAATTCCCGATGACCAATTCCCCAGCCTTGGATTCCTGGTCATTGGTCATTGAACCATGGTCATTGCCCCGCCGATCCCGCGCGAAGTTCGCGATCTCGTATTGCCGGAAACCCGCCGCGGCCGAGCGGTCGATCAGCGCGTCATACAGGTCACAGGCCAAGTCCTCATCCACGTCGAATTCGCCGGCCTTGAGCTGCGCGAACAGCGGCGTGTCCTCCTCGTAGATGACCTCGTAGCTGCTCAGGTGTTCCGAGCCCAGCGCCAGCGCCTCGTCGAGCGTCCGCTGCCAGTGCGCCATCGTCTGGCCCGGGATCGCAAACATGAGGTCCACGTTCAGGTTGTCGAAGCCCGCCGCCCGCAGCGTGTCGAAGCTGCGGAAGACCTGCTCGCGCGCATGGATGCGCCCGAGGCGTTCCAGCAGTTGCTCGTCCAGCGACTGGACGCCCATCGAGACGCGGTTCACGCCGAAGTCCCGCAGCAGCTTCGCCTTGTCCGCCGATACCGTGGCCGGATTGCACTCCACAGTCCATTCGGCCGCCCCGAGCAGGTTCAGGCGCTCCATCGCCCGCAGGATCGTTTCCCACTGCTTGAGCGTGAGCAGCGAAGGGGTGCCGCCGCCGAAGAAGACCGTTTCCGGGCGGCAGTCCGGCGCCACCAGTTCCAGCTCGCGGACGACCGCGGCCACGTAACGGTTCACCACGTCGCCCGATGGCGGCGCGGAGTAGAAGGCGCAATACTCGCACTTGTGCGCGCAGAACGGCACGTGCACGTAAAGGCTGCGCACCGGCGACGCGCCGGCCGGGGTGACGGGCGCGGTGGTCAGCCAGCGCACGGGCACGGCGGAATCGGTTGAAATGGCGGCGCTCAAGGCCGCGGAAGATGGCAGGCCCCGTCGGTCCGGCAATGCCCCAGCCAGGACGTTCGGCGGGCGGAGTAAACTCACCCGACCAACGGCCATCCCACCGGTCGAGTTTGAGGGGAGGAACTTCTATCTGCGATGTCCCGCGGTTTCACCGCACCACGCGCACCCGATGGTTCTCACTGTCGCCGAGGAAGATCGCGCCATCCGGGTCGATCCAGATGCCGTGCGGGCGCGCGAGGCCGCATTTCAGCGGATCGCCGTCCGGGCCGTCGCCCCTGCCTCCGGTGCCTACCACCAGTTCGAGCGTGCCGAGTTGCGCATCAATTCGTCGGACGGAGTGGCTTTCCGTGTCCACCAGGAACACATCGCCGTTCGGAGCCACCGCAATGCCTTTCGGGCCGGACAACGTCGCGTCCTGCGCCGGACCGCCATTGCCGGTGAAGCCCTTCCGCCCCGTGCCGGCAACGTGATGAATCAACCCCTGGGTCCGATCGAAGCGGAACACCTGGTTCCCCTCGCGCGTCGCGAGCCACAGATTGCCCGCGGCGTCGAAGTCGAGCGAGCGGGGGCCATTGAGCGGCGTGCCCAAGATCCGCGCTCCGTCGGGGGTCGGGCCAGGCTTGCCGGTGCCGGCGAAGGTGGTGATGACCTGCGATTTCGCCTCCACGCGGCGGATGACATGATTGCCGATGTCGCAGATGAACAAAGCGCCGTCGGGCCCAAACTGGATGCTGTGCGGCTGCCGCAGCGTGGCGCGGGACGCCGGGCCTTGGTCGCCGGAATAGCCGGGCTTGCCGGTGCCGGCAAAGGTAGTGATGACGCGCGTCTTCAGGTCCAAGCGGCGGATGGCGTGGTTGCGCATGTCCGCAATGAACAGGTTGCCCTCGCGGTCGAAGCGGATTTCGTGCGGCTGGTTCAGCGAGGCCGCCAAGGCCGGGCCGCCATCACCGGCGTAGCCGGCCTTTCCCGTGCCGACCACGGTCGTGATCGTGCCGTCCTGCGCCACGCGACGAACGACCTGCCCATCGCATTCGCAGAACCAAATCGCGCCGTCAGGTCCACGCACGACGCCGAAGGGATTATTGAGCCGGGCTTGGGTCGCTGCGCCGGCGTCGCCGGAATTGCCCGCCACTCCGCTGCCGGCGAACGAGGACACCGTCAGGCCGGCGGCGACGGCCGCAAAGCCCGGGAACAACCATGGCGCCCAGGCCAAAGACCGGAGTCGGCCCGGCAGCCAAAACTTCATTGTGCGCCGGGAATCTTGGGCAGCTCAATTCCGAGGGCCTCGGCGCCGGACGGCTTCTTTTCCTCGGCCTTCTTCTCGGCCAGCAACTCGCCACGCCCCTTGAGCAGGGCGTCCACGGTCCACTTGCTGACGGTGTAGGTCCACTTCGCAAAGGCCTGCTCGGACTTCAGCTTCTCCTCCTGCTTGGCCAGCTTGTCCGCGAATTCCTTGTCGAGCTTGGCCTTGTCCTCAGGCTTCTCGTCCGTGCCGGCCTCACGCTGTTTCTTCAGGTCGGCGCTCACACTGACCTGGAGCGGATAGTTGTCCCCGTCGGCCTTGCCCAACTTCACCTCGTAGGTGAAGCCGCCGGCCGTCTTGATGGTGGCCTTGGTCGGCTGATCCAGGCCCAACTTGGCCAAGTCCGGCGCCAGCACGAGGTCATTGAAACTCGGCGCGCTCAGCAGGCTGTTGAAGCTGTAGAGCTTGTTCTTGTCGAGGTCCTCGCCGGGCTGAGCGTCCGCCAACGTCCAGTCGGCGAACTCGTTCGTCCGGACCAGCGAGAAGCTGTTGGTCGGAGTTGCTCCGGCCACAACCACGCTGACGGGCTGCTCGACCTTGATGAACTCCTTGGCGATCCACTCCGAGGCGTCGGTCTTGGCCGAGCTGAGCGGGTCGTTGACCACCACGACCGTTTCGGGACCGGCGCCAGTCTGCAAATAACGGCCGTTCGGCATGCCACCGCCGCCGCCGAAGGGTGAGTTGTCGTTGCCGCCCGCGGCGGACAGCTGCTTGCCGAGGGTGACGGACTTCAGTGCTTTACCGTCCTTGTCGAGGAACTCGACGAACGTGCCGGCCTCTTTGGTCAGCTCCAGCATCGGAAGGCGCGAGGCGCCGACCTTGACCGGCTGGGTCACCTTCAGTTCGGCCAGCTTGCGGACGAAGCTGCGCACCTCGTCGAAGTTGGCGGGATAACCGCCGCGTTCCTTCACCACCCAGTCGTCGCCGGCCTTGGTGATGTTGACCACGTTGGTGCCCTGCGTGAGGCGCAGGCCCGCCACGGCGTTGACGTCAAACGCGCCGAGCACCACGCCGCCCACGTTGCCCTTGGACTCGGCAAACTCGGCTTGGCGGTTCTTGAGGACCAGCAGGCCGCCGCCACCCAGGACCAGCGCGGCGAGCACCAGAATTGTCAGTTGCTTCGATTTCATCGTCGTCTCGGAGGCGCGGCGCTTGGGCCACGCAGGTTTTCAGCAAATCGGTTGGGAAACTTCGCGGAGGTTATCGGGCCGAGGTCCGCTTGCGGCGGGCGACGGCGAGGCCGATGCCGGTGGCCGTGACGAGCAGCGGCATGGCGGCGATGTTGAGCCACTTGAGGCGGTTCTCGAGGGATTCGACGTCCAGCCGCAGGTTCCGGCGTTCCTTGCGCAATTCCTTGCGAGTGTTGGCCTGCTCTTCGTTGACCTGCTTGAGCGCCTGCTGCTGCTCGGGCGACAGGATGATCTTGGCCACGTTACCCTCCTTCTTGATCTGGAAGTCGTTCAGCTTGGACTGGAGGTCTTGGAGCTTCTTGTCGAGCGACTCGATCTTCGCCTGGTAGGCGATGCGGGCCTTGCTCTCCATCTCCTGCACCACCGTGAAGGCCCGGCGGAGCGAGGCCCGGCTGCGGACCGTGATCAGGTTCGCGTCGCCGGTGGCCTGCTCGATAAGGTTCTGCATGAAGGTCAGGTTGCCGTTCAGCGGGAACGCGGTGCGGAACATCTGGTCCACCCGCACGCTGAACTGGTCGGACATCAGGTCGGTGTCGCCGATCAGGTAAACCGCGCCCTCGGCCTTGGCCTCCTTGAGGAAGTCGCCCGCCGGGGCGTTGGTCGCGCCGGCCACCCGGTTCGTGTCGCTGGGATCGCCGTCGGGGAACGCGGTCTTGAACTTACCGGTCAGGCGCAAGCCTAGGTTGTATTCGACGCCGCTCGGCTTGAAGTCGTCCACGACCTTGCCGCCGTTGAGCTGCGAGGTGACGCCGTCCGTGAGCTGGGAATTCTTCGACGAATGGAACAGCACGTCCGCCTTGAGCCCATCCGCGGCCTTGCCGGTGAAGGCGCCAGCGAAGGGCAGCCAAATGTCGTCGAGTTGGCCGGTGACCGCGTCGTCCTTGTTGATCGCGTTGGCGTTCAGGAAGAGGAAGGACGGCACCAACTGCGGACGCCCGTCACGACCCTGCAACTGCCGCATGTAGTCGGTGTCGGAAACGACCTTGGAGGTGTCGAACTCGTAACCCCAACTCTTCAGGAGCTTCGGGAAGGTTGAGCCGCCGCCGAGGTTGAAGCCCATGGGATTTGGATTCCGGTTATCGGCAAGGCAGAGGGCATCGAGGAAGGCGATCACCTTGCCGCCGCGCAGCACAAACTGGTCGATGGCGAACTCCGCCTTGGGCGAGATGTCCTTCGGGTGGAGGACGACCAGCACCTTGATGCTGTCGTCGATCTTGTCCACGTCCATGCCGACGGTCTGCACGTCGAAATCCCGCTTCAGCTCGTTCACGAACACCCACGGCTCGCTCATCTGTGGCTGCCGGCCCATCTGCATGGCCTGCATCGCCATCGGGCTCATGCCGCCCATGACCTGCAGCGGCGACATGATGCCCACGACCGGTTTGTTGGTGGACAGCACCTGGGTGATCGCGCGGGCGAGGTCGTATTCCAGGAGCTTCTCGCGTTGGGGCGAGAGGAACGGGATGGCGACCTTCTGCGGGGCGTATTCCACCGCGAGTCCGAGGTAAAACGGCTCGGCGCTCATCTGCTGGAGATTGATCGGCTCGATGCCGTCCAGCTTGGCGGAGTCTTCGGTCTCGGAATCCGGCTCGGGATCGAACTTCTTGATCTCCAGGTTGCCCTTGGCCTGGGCCTTGAACTCGGCCAGCAGGTCCTCAACCCGCTGCACGTAGGGCTGGATCGCGCTCGGCATGCGTTCCTTGCCTTGGCTCACGTAGAGCCGCACCTGGATGGGCGCGTCGAGCTTGGCGAGGATGGCCTTGGTGCCATCGGAGAGCGTGTGCAACCGGTCGGCGGTCAGGTCCACGCGCGCCCGCACGGGGCTGAAGATCAGGTTGGCCCCGACGATGGCGATGAACACGAGCGCCACGCCGGCGGTGGAGAAAATGAGCGTCTGGAACTTGGAGTTCTTCATGGTCGCAGAAATCGGGTTTCAGGCGCCGCGGAGGCCGCGGAGGATCACACTGGTTGAGAAAAGACAGAACACGATGGTGCTCACGAAGAAGAGCACGTCGCGCAGGTCGAGCACCCCGCGCTGGAAGCCGGCGAAGTGGGGCATCACGCTGAAGGAGGACACCAGCGTCACCAGCCATTCCTGGTCGAACCGTTGGAGCAGGTTCGTCACCGGTTCCCAGCCGCACAGGATCAGGAAGAAGCAGATCACCACCGACAGGATGAAGCTGATCACCTGATTCCGCGTGAGCGCCGAGGTCATCACCGTCACCGCCAGGTAGGCACCGGCCAGCAGGAAGCTGCCGACATAACCGGAGACGATGCCGCCCATGTCCGGGTTGCCCAAGTAACAGACGGTCACCGCCACCGGGAAGGTTAGCGCCAACGCCAGCGCCAAGAACGCCCAGCAGGCGAGGAACTTGCCGACGATCGCCTCCCACGCCGCGATCGGCATGGTGAGCAGCAGTTCGAGCGTTCCGACGCGGCGCTCTTCCGCCCACAGGCGCATGCCCGCGGCCGGCACCAGGAACAGGTAGAGCCATGGATGCCAGGTGAAGAAGGCATTCAGGTTGGCCTCACCGCGTTCGAAGAAGCCGCCCAGCATGAACGTGAAGAAGCCGTTCAGGAGCAGGAAAATCACGATGAACACGTAGGCGACCGGCGAGTTGAAATAACCCACCAGCTCGCGCTTCGCGATCGTCCAGATGTTGCGTGTTGATTCGGATGACATGGGAGCAGGGAACGAAATTGGGATAACGGGAAGACGTCACTCGGGCCGTTTGGCGGTGTCGGGCACCGTGATGCTGCGGAAGAACTCGTCGAGCCGGGCATGACCGCCGCGCAGTTCCGCGGGCGTGCCGCTGGCCACGATCCGGCCGCGGTCGATGATGATCGCCCGGTCGCAGACGGCGTCCACTTCCTCCAGGATGTGGGTGGAGAAGATGATGGCCTTGTCCTTG
>JBIIUN010000419.1:0-4432 GCA_044339945.1 Kapaibacterium sp. (SeqCode) | reverse complement strand
TCAAGCCCAAGGAGTTTGACGCACTCATCGAGGCGCTGCTGCGGGCTGCCTGCACGCATGGATTGGTCTCTGAGGAGAACACCCCGTTTGGTGACCAGACCGGGTTTCGACTCAACGACGCCTGCGTCCTGTTCAAGCGGGGCACCGTGTCGGAGGCGGCCAACTCCAAGGAGAACGCCTTCTTCCGTTCGTTCTACCAGAACCTCGCCGCCACGTTGCGGTCACCGGTGCATCCGCTCTTCGGGTTCGAGGCCCGCGAGCACACGGCTCAAGTCGAGGGTGAGAAGCGGGCAGTCCGTGAAAAGCGATTCCGCTTCGGCGAGAAGGAGCGGGGTGAACTGGCCGACGACGAAAAGCACCTCCGGGAAATCGGGGAAGCCAACCGTTTCCTCCCCGTCCTCTTCTGTTCGCCCACGATGGAACTGGGCGTGGACATCTCGGCCCTCAACGCCGTTTACCTGCGCAACGTGCCACCCACGCCGGCGAACTACGCACAGCGCAGCGGTCGTGCCGGTCGCAGCGGCCAGGCTGCGCTCGTGCTCACCTATAGCTCCTCGCAAAGCCCGCACGACCAGTATTTCTTCCGCAACCCGAAGGCCATGGTCCACGGCGAGGTTCGTCCACCGTTGCTGGACCTCGCCAATCGTGACCTCGTGGAAAGCCACTTGTCCGCCGTGTGGCTTTCTTGCACGGAACAGCCCCTCGATTCTTCCATCGCGGAACTTCTGGTCCTGAAGGAAAACCTCCGGCCGATCCGCAAGGAGGTCAGCGAGCCCATGACCCTGCCACGGGTTGGAGCTGAGGCGTTGCGTCGCATCCAACGTGTGCTCGACCTGCTCCAGGAGGATCTCACGCCGGAATTGGCTCCGTGGTATGCGTGCGGTCGCGATTTGTTTGCGGCCGAGGTGGTGAAGAGTGCCCCCCGTCGCTTCGATCAGGCCTTCGACCGTTGGCGGGACCTTTTCGTCGCCGCCGAACAACAGCGTGATGCCGCCCGCCGCACGATGGACGACTACTCGGCGCCCCAGCACGAAAAGCGTGCCGCCCAGATCCGTCATGCCCAGGCCATCGACCAGATCAACCTGTTGCAGAAGGGCACGAGCAGTCTTTCCAGCGACTTCTACACCTACCGTTACCTCGCCACCGAAGGGTTCCTGCCGGGCTACAACTTCCCGCGCCTGCCGTTGATGGCCTACATCCCCGCCACCAGCGACGGACGTGGCAGGCAGACCTACCTCCAGCGTCCCCGGTTCCTCGCCTTGTCGGAGTTCGGCCCACGCAGCCTCGTGTATCACGAGGGCCGTGCGTATCGGGTCGTGCGGGCGATGCTCGCCCTGAACCAGCAGTCCGGCGGTTCGGCTGACGTGCGCCTGCCGACCAAGACGGTGCGCATCTGCCGCATCTGCGGCGGTGGCCATTGGAACGATGAGGTGTCGATGTGCCACGCCTGCGGCTCCGCGCTCGGCGAGGCCGAGATCGTCAAGCACACCTACCGGATCGAAAACGTCGCCACCCAGCCCACGGAACGTATCACCGCCAATGACGAGGAACGGCAACGGCAGGGCTTTGAACTCCAGACGACGTTCGAGTGGGCCGTGCGTGACCATGTTCTCGACGTGCGACGCGGCGTCGCCAGTGATGCCGAAGGGGAGATCGTGCGCCTGGCCTACGGTCCCGGTGCGACGATCACCCGGATCAACAAGGGCCTTCGTCGCCGGAAGAATCGCACCCAGCTCGGCTTCAAAATGGACCCGGTGTCGGGCTATTGGGCCAAGAACGACGATGAGGACGAGCCGGCCGATCCGACGATTTCGCCCCGGCAGTGGATTGTTCCCACGGTGCAGGATCGCAAGAACGCCCTGCTGCTCCAACCGAGTGAATGCGAGCTGGCCCAGGAGGCTATTGCCACGGTTCAACACGCGCTGCTGCGCGGCATTGAAGCGGTGTTTCAATTGGAGGAAGGCGAAGTGCTTGCCGAACCCATGCCCACCCGCGACGAGCGCACTGGCTTCCTGTTCTACGAGGCGACGGAAGGGGGTGCCGGCGTCCTGACTCGGCTGGCCGTGGAAGTCGACCTCCTGGCTGAGGTCGCCCGTCAGGCGCTGGCCATCATGCACTTCGACGTGGAGGAAAATCTGCCCGCGTCGGCGAGCACTCTGGTGGATGTCGCCGGCACGACCTGTGTCGCGGCCTGCTACCGCTGCGTGATGTCCTACTACAATCAGCCCGATCACGAGTTGCTGGATCGACGCAATCAGGACGCTCGCTCTCTCCTCTTGCGGTTGGCGCGCTCAAGGTTGACCGGGATCGAACCCGCAGCGCCACGGTCCCCCGCTCAAACCTCCACAGCCACTGCCGACAGCCCGCCCCTTGCGCGATGGCTGGAGTATGTTCGTCCACTCGACCTCCCGGCTGCTGACCCCGAGGCGCTGGGAGTCAATGGCCTTACCGTGCCGCTGGCATGGCGGTCCTACTACGTCGCCGCCGCCTTCGAGACGCCCAGCGCCGAGCTTGTGGCCGCCCTCAAGGATATGGGCTTTGAGGTGGTGGTGCTTGGACTGGATGCCTCCGTTTGGGTTGAGTCGGTTCCGAATCTCGCCCGTCTCCTTGGAAGAACCGCATGAGCAACGCCGCCCCCTCACTCCCCTTTCGCTGGACTCCCGGCAGTCTTGTCCGAGCGCGTGGACGCGAATGGATTGTGCTCTCGGGCAGTGACGCCGAGGTCTTGCGGGTTCGACCGGTATCGGGCTCGGAGGAAGATCAGACGCTCATTCACGTCGGCTTGGAGGCTGAACCCGTTACGGACACCTCCTTCCCCAAGCCGGAACCCAGTCAGAAGGCTGGGCACGATTCGGCCCTGCTGCTGCGGGACGCCCTGATCCTTTCGTTGCGCCGAGGTGCCGGCCCGTTCCGCAGCTTCGGACAGATCGCCATCGAACCGCGTGCCTACCAGCTCGTCCCCCTGCTCATGGCGCTCAAGCTGGAGACGGTTCGGCTGCTGATCGCGGACGACGTCGGCATCGGCAAGACCATCGAGGCCGCGTTGATCGCCCGCGAGCTGCTGGATCGGGGCGAGATCGAGCGCTTCACCGTGCTGTGTCCGCCGCACCTGGTGGATCAATGGGTCACCGAACTGGAAGGTCGGTTTCACCTGCATCCGGTCGCCGTCACGGCGGCCAGCGCTGCCCGGCTGGAGCGTAATCTCCCTCCCAGCGAGAGCATCTTCACGACGCATCCGCACACGGTCGTCAGTCTCGACTACATCAAGAGCGAGCGCCGTCGGGCCGAGTTTTTGCGGGCTTGTCCCGAGCTGGTGATCGTGGACGAAGCACACACCTGCACCGCCACCGGTCAGGGACGTCACCAACGTCATGAGCTACTCAAGGGGTTGGTGGAAACCCCGGCGCGACATCTGGTGATGCTCACGGCCACGCCCCACAGCGGCGATGAACCCGCCTTCTACCGGCTGCTCGGGCTGCTGCATCCGGAGTTCGAGCGCCTGGCAGAGGTGACCGGCGAGGAGCGGACCAACATGCGGGACCGCCTCTCCCGGCACTTCGTCCAACGCCGGCGACCGGACATCGCGGAATGGCAGGATGGCAGCCTGTTCCCGCGTCGGGAAACCAAGGAGCTGACCTATCGCCTGACCGGCGCCTGGGAGAAGTTCTTCGAGGAGGTCCTCGATTACTGCGCCACGGTCGTTGAGGCGGCCGGAGGCGATGAACGCGCCCAGCGGTTGAGTTTCTGGGGCACGCTCGCCCTGATGCGTTGCGTGGCCTCCAGTCCGGCAGCAGCGGCCCAAGCCCTACGCACGCGTGCTGGCACGACGGACGAAAGCAGCGAAGAAGAACTGGAAGCCCGCGTGTTCGACGGCGCGGCCGACACGCTTCCTGACGACGACCTGGAACCACCTGCCGCCAGCGAGGCTGCTGTGCTCGCACACCTCATCGAACAGGCGGAGGAGTTGGCGGGACAGGCCGGCGATCCCAAGCTACGCCTGCTCACCGACCACCTGGTCGAACAAATCCGCGACGGGTTCAGCCCGGTGGTCTTCTGCCGCTACATCGCCACGGCTCACTATCTGGCCAAGCACCTGGCAACCAAACTCAAGGACGTGACGGTCGCCGTCGTTACTGGGGAAATCACCTCGGAGGAGCGCCGGGATAAAGTCGCCCTGTTGGGTGAGGCGGATCGCCGGTTGCTCATCGCCACCGACTGCCTCTCCGAGGGCGTCAACCTTCAGGACAACTTCGATGCCGTCGTCCACTACGACCTGTCGTGGAATCCCACCCGGCACGAGCAGCGCGAAGGCCGCGTGGATCGTTTCGGTCAGAAGCGGCCGGTGGTGCGGGCCACGTTGATCTACGGTGAGAACAATCCCGTCGATGGTGCCGTCCTGGAGGTGATCCTGCGCAAGGCCGAGAAGATCCGG
>JBIIUN010000046.1:0-15710 GCA_044339945.1 Kapaibacterium sp. (SeqCode) | reverse complement strand
CGTTTCCACGTCGTTCAGCGCCTTGGTGAGGTCGGCGATCATCTTTTCCCGCTCCGCCTCGCCGGCCTTCCGGTCGGCGACGTCGCGGAAGATGAGGATGCTCCCCATGACGCGGCCGTCGGCGTCACGGATGGTGGAACCGCGTTCCTCGATCGGCCGATGGACTCCGCCGAACGCGACGAGCATCGACTCCCGACCCGCGACATTCAGGCGCCCGGACTTGAGCTCGGTGGCCACGTGGCTGCTGATGACCCGCCGGGTCGCCGCGTCATACACGAGGAAGGCGCTCGAAAGGTCGCGCCCGAGGACAAACTTCTCCTCCCAGCCGGTCAGGGCCTCGGCGGCGGAATTCATGAACCGGATCACGCCCTGGGCATCGGTGGCGATCACGCCGTCGCCGATGCTGCGCAGGGTGGTGTTCAGCCAGCGGTGGGATTCGGCCACCCGCTTTTCCGATTCCGCCCGGTGCAGGGCCAGTTCGACCGCCATGGAAAGTTCCCGGTCCTGGAACGGTTTCACCACGTAGCCCATGGGGCGAACCTGCTTGGCGCGCTGGAAAGTGGCCCGGTCCGAATGCGAGGTCAGGAACACGATGGGGATGTGCAGGTCATGCCCGATGGCCGCGGCTGCCTGCACGCCGTCCATCTCGGCTTTCAGTTGGATGTCCATCAGGATCACCGAAGGCCGGATCCGCCGGGCCAGTTCCACCGCGGCCTCGCCGGTGGCCACGGTGCCCACGACCTGATGGCCGAGCTTGGTCAACCGGGAGGCGAGGTCGGCGGCGATGATGGCCTGGTCCTCGACTATCAGGATGCGCCCGGTGGAGGCCGGTTCGGGTTCGTCCGGAAAGGCGAAGGGCGCCGTTTCCGGGACGGCAGGCAGCGGCGCCGGGGCAAGCCGGGTCGCCGGGGATGGCGCGCAGGATTTCGGCAGCGAAAACCAGAAGGTCGCGCCGCGTCCCGGCGTGGCTTCCGCCCAGATGCGGCCGCCGTGGCGCTGCACGATCCGTTTGGCGGTGTTCAGCCCGATTCCGTGGCCCGGGAAACTCGCGGCGGAATGCAGGCGCTGGAACGGCTTGAACAGTCGCTCGGCCGCCTGCATGTCGAAGCCGGCGCCGTTGTCGCGCACATGGAAAATGCACTCGTTGGCCGAAGGCATGGAGCCGATCCAGATCCGGGGCTGCGGGACCTTCGCGCTGTATTTCAGGGCGTTGGAAAGCAGGTTCATCCAGACTTGGTGGATCAGTTGCCAGTCCCCGTCCACGCCGGGCAGCGCACCGACCTCGATCACCGGGGCGACCGGGCCGGACTCGGGCTTGGGCCGTGCGAGGCAGTCGGCGACCAGGGCGTCCGAATTGATGAGCTCGATCTTGAGGTCCTGCCGGTGGGAGCGGGCCAGGCGTTGGAAGGCGTCGATCAGGTGGCCCATCCGCAGGGTGCCGTCCTCAATCTGGGCCAGCAGGTTGACCGCCTCGGCATCGCCGAGGCTCTCGATGCGCCAGGCCAGCAGCGCGGCGAATCCCTGGACGGTCTGGAGCGGCTGGCGCAGGTCGTGGACGACCGAGCCGGTGAATTGTTCCAGTTCCTCCACGGTGGCGGAAAGTTCCTCGGTCCGCTGGCGTAGCTGCCGTTCCAGCGCCGAGTTCTGTTCGCCCAACTGCTCCTCGCCGCGGACCCGGTCGCTGGCGTTGCGGAAGACGATGACCGCGCCGTGAATGGTGCCGTCCTGTTCCCGGATCGGCGCGGCGCTTTCGTCGACGGGAACGGGGTCGCCTTGGCGGGGCCGCAGGACGGCCGGTTGTCCGAGCCGCACGACGGTGCCGTGTTCCATGGCCAGCGCCGCGGGGTCCGGTAGCTCGGCGTCGGTCAGCGCGTGACGTCGGCAAAACACCTCGGCCAGCGGCCGGTCGAGCGCCTCCGCGTGCGACCAGCCGGTCAACCCCTCGGCGCAGGGGTTCATCAGGACGACCCGGCCGGCGCGGTCCACGGCGATCACGCCGTCGCCGATGCTGTTCAGCGTGGAGTTCATCCATCGTTCCATCTGGCGGTGCTCGATCTCCGCGCGATGGCGCTTGATGGCGACCTCGATTCCGACCCGCAGTTCGCGTTCGTCGATGGGCTTGAGGATGTAGCCGAACGGTTCGGTGTCGCAGGCCCGACGGACGGTGGTGTTGTCCGCGTGGGAGGTCAGGAAAACTACCGGCACGTCGGACTTCTCGCGGATCGACCTGGTGGCCTGGATGCCGTCCATGTCTCCCTGAAGCACGATGTCCATGAGGACCAAGTCCGGATGCAGGGCGGTGGCCTGGAGGCAGGCGTCGTGTCCCGAGGAGGCAACCCCGATCGGTTCATGGCCGCAGGAACGCAGGCGGCGCTGGAGGTCGGCGGCGATGATGGCTTCGTCCTCGACGATGAGAATTCGATGTTTGCTCATGGGATGAATGCGTCCTTCCGGATTTTGCTCCGGTCACGTCGGCTGGCCGCCTAACCCGGGACGGCCAACAGGCGGACCGCGAACAGGGAAATGCTGGTTGTTAGAGTCACGACGAACGCCGGATTGGTAACGCCAAACCTGCCCCTCTGCCGGCAGCGTTTGGGCTACCGCAATCCGGTGACCGCAGGCAAGTCGAACGTTGGCATTTGCCGACCACGGGACGCTTGGCGGCGGCCGCCGGGGAGCCGTTCGTCAGCCGACCCGCCGGCGTTTGGTCTCGCGAAACTTCAGCCGGAATTCGAGTCCGCCCTCGGACTGCACTTCCATCCGGCCCTCGATCTGGCTGGTCAGGATCTTGACCAAGTGGAGGCCGAGCGAGGGACACTGTTCCCACGCAAAACCGGCGGGCAGGCCGACACCGTCGTCGCGGACCGACAGGATGACCTCGGTCTCAGCACAGCCGGAAAGTTCGATGTCGAGTTGTCCGGGGCGGTCCCCGGGGAACGCGTGTTTCAGGCAGTTGGAGATCAGTTCATTGAGGATGAGCGCCAGCGGGATGGCGGTGTCCACGGCGAGTTCGACGACCTGGGCCTGGACGCGGACCTTCACGAGGTCGGGGCGGACCGCGTAGGTGGGCATGAGCATGTTGACGAGGCTCTGGACGTATTCGGCGAAGTCGATCTGGGCGAGGCTGGAGGCGCGGTAAAGCTTCTCGTGGATGAGCGCCATTGAGCGGACCCGGTTCTGGCCCTCGCGGAACACGCTGAGCGCCTCGGGGTTCGTGATATAGTCGCTCTGGAGCTGCAGCAGGCTGGAGATGAGCTGCATGTTGTTCTTCACCCGGTGGTGGATTTCCTTCAGCAACGTCTCCTTTTCCTGCAAGGACGCCGAGGCTTGAGCTTCGGCTTGGCGGAGGCTGTCGATGTCCGTGTTGGTGCCGAACCACTTGGAAATCTGCCCGTCCTCACCGTAGAGCGGGGCGGACCGGGACTTGAACCACCGGTAGACGCCGTCGTGCCCGCGAAGACGGAACTCGACGTCCAAGGGTTGGCCGGTCGCGACCGAATGCAGCCACCGTTCGCGGGCCAAGGGGCGATCGTCGGGGTGGACCAACTGCATCCAGCCGAGGCCAAGCTGGGCCGTTTCCTCGACGCCGGAGTAGGCCAGCCATTGGGGCCCCGCGTAATCGCACTGGCCGTCCGGTGCGCACGTCCAGACCAACTGGGGCAAGGTTTCGGCGACGGACCGGAAGCGCGACTCGCTGGCCCGCAGGGCGTTCTCCGCCTCCTTGCGGCCCCGCACATCGATGATCGTGCTGAGAACGAACACCTTGCCCTTGATCCGGAGGGGGCTGAGCCCGATCTCCACGGGGACTTCGGTGCCGTCCTTCCGGAGTCCATGCAGGTCCCGGCCGACGCCGATGGGCCGCGCGGTGGGCGATTGCAGGTAGCCTTGGCGCATCGCCGGGTGGTTGGGCCGATACCGTTTGGGCACGAGCAGGTCGATGGATTGCCCGACCAGTTCCTGGCGGGTGTAGCCGAAGAGCCGTTCCGTTTGGGAATTGAGCAGGGTGATCAGGCCCTGGGCATCGGTCATGATGATCGACTGGGGCGCCCCTTCCACGAGCACCCGGAAGACTTCCTCGCTGTCGCGCAGTTCCTGGACCGTGTTGTTCAGGTTCAGGTTGGATTCCCGCAGGGCCGCCTCCGCGCGGGAAAGGTCGGACACGTCGACGAAGGTCATCACGAGGCCGGACACCTGTTTGCCCTCGTCGTGGTAGGGCATCAGCCGGCGCAGATAATCCCGGCCATTGGTCGCGGTGACCTTCTTCTCGACGGTCCGCAGCGAGCGGAAAACTTCGTCGATCTGTTCCACGATGTCGTCGTCCTTGACCCGGTAGGTGATGTGCTTGATGTCGCGGCCGACGTCCTGGGGCAGCAGGTTGAAGATGTCCGCCGCGGCCGGGGTGAACAGGCGAATGCAGTGGGAGCGGTCGAGAAAGATGGTCCCGATCTCCGTGGACCGCATGAGGTTGTTCAGGTCGTTGGTGGTCTCGATCAGCTCCTTGATCTTGAGCTCGTGCTCGGCGTTGACGCTGTAGAGCTCCTCGTTGACGGAGTGAAGCTCCTCGTTGGTGCTCTGGAGCTCCTCGTTGGCGGCCAGCAGTTCCTCGTTGCTCGCCTGCAACTCCTCGTTGCTGGTCTCAAGTTCCTCGACGGTGGTCTGGAGCGATTCCTTGGTCTGGAGCAGTTCCTGCTCGAGCTGGACGATGCGCTCCTGCGAGGCCTCGCCGGCGTGGAATTCCTCGCCGGACTGCGGGGCGATCGGCCGCACCTCGTGCTCTTCCCGGAAAAGGACGAACACGTAGGTCATGTTGGTCGCCTTGTCGGGGATGGGGTCCGCCACAATGCTAAGCAGCGTGTCCCGGTCGTCGCCGCGGCCCCGGATGCGGATGCCCTTGAAGGTCACCTTCTCCAGCTTCTTCAGCGCCGTCTGCACGGCCGAGGACAGGGCGATCCGGAGGTCCCCCCGGACCATGCTGATCAGGTCGTTGTTCATCCGGCCGGTCGGCGGGCGGAGGAACCGGTCGGCATCGTTGAAGACGTGCAGCACTTCGCGGCGGTCGTTGATCAGCACCCCGGTGGGCACGTAGCCGGCCAACAGGGCGTCGTAGGCGCGGGCGAGCCGCAGGTCGCCCGGGACGGCCGGCCGCGCCATGGCCCGGCCCAGCGCCGGCACGAGGTTCATCCGGATGTCGAGGGGCAGCCGGGAGTCCCGCATCTTCCGGTAAAGTTTCCACTGGCGGTCGATGGTCTCGAATTCGCCATCCAGTTCACCCGGGCTTTCGCTCGGGCCGAGGAGCAGCGTCCCCTTCATCTTGAGCGCGAAATGGAAGCTGGCCAGGGCCTTGGTCTGCGCGACCGGCTGGAAGTAGATCAGCAGGTTCCGGCAGCTCACCAGGTCCATCTTGGTGAACGGCGGGTCCTTGATGAGGTTCTGCGGGGAAAGGATCAGCATCTTCCGCAGGGTTGGCACGACCCGATACCGTTTACCTTCCCGGGTGAAGAAGCGTTCCCGCCGTTGCGGCGACACGTCCTCCATCGTGGATTCGAAGTAGAGTCCCTCGGAGGCGAACTGGAGCGAGTCGCGGTGGGCGTCGGAGGCGAAGATCCGGACGGTCATCCGCTTGCCCGCCCGTTCGAGGCATTCGACGAACAGGATGGCCAACGAATAGGCCTCCTCGCCGGTGGCGCAGCCGGCGACCCATACGCGGATGTCGTCCTCCTTGGCCGTTTGCTCGACGATCTGCGGAATGATCTTCTCCTCCAGCAGGGCGAACGCCTCAGGGTCGCGGAAAAACCGGGTTACCCCAATGAGCAGGTCCTTGTAGAGGGCGTCCAACTCCCCGGGGTCATTCAGCACGCGCTGGCTGTATTCGCCGAAGGTGGGACAGTTCATCAGGGAAATTCGCCGATCAATCCGCCGCGAAATCGTGGCCGGCTTGTAGAAGTTGAAGTCGATTCCATAGACCTCGCGGAGCTTCTCCAGCACGGCCGGCAGGCCGGCGAGGGTCTCCGAGCTCACCTTGGCAAACTTCGAGCCGGTCAGCGGCGCGGAGGGATTCGCGGCGTAGGCCAGCAGGGCGTTGGGCATCTCCTCCGGTGCGAGGATGAGGTCCGCCAACCCGGTGTCGATTGCGCTCCGGGGCATCCCGTCGAACTTCGCGGACTCCTCGCTCTGCACGAGGATCAGGCCGCTCAGGTCGTGGACATCCATGAGCCCCGACGTGCCGTCGGTGCCGGTGCCCGAAAGGATGATGGCGATGGATTTGTCCCGGGCCTCCCGAGCCAGGGAGCGGAAGAACACGTTGATCGGCATGATCAACGGCTGGTCGGTGGGGCGTTCGTGGACGAACAGCTTGCCGCCGGACATGACCATCTCCTTCCGCGGCGGCAGCAGGTAGATCGTGTTCGCCCGGATGTTCGTGGTCGCCATCACCGGCACGATGGTCATCCGGGTGTGCCGGGCCAGCAGCTCGTGCATCAGGCTCTTAAAGTCCGGCGACAGATGCTGGATGATGACAAACGCCATCCCGGAGTTGTCCGGCATCGCCTTGAGAAAGCGTTCCAAGGCCTCCAGGCCGCCAGCCGACGCGCCGATGCCCACGATGAAGCTCGGCGTCTCCAAGGCCGTGCCGGCTGACTCAGCATCCTCCGGAAACTCGTCCCCGCCCGGCGCTGCGTTCTCCCTGAGCGGTGGTTCCGCGGGACTTTTCGGGGATCCTTTGCCTGTCGATTTTGCCATGGTTTGTTTCTGACCCGGATCGGATGTCGGCCGCGCGGAGCGGCGACGCCGTTTTCCCGGCCGCATCTCGCCTCGCCCCGGCTCGCAACCTTTTGGGGATGCCCCCGGGAATGTTCGTCGGATGATTGCCTGCCGCCGATGGCCGGCGACTACCTACCGTTTCCTCAATGCTCTCCCTCGGTTGGCCTGACGCGTTGGGCCATGGCGCAGATTCCAATGCCTGACGTCGCCGCCGTTTTCCGTCCCGCTCCGGCCTAAGTTGCTGCGAGCCGTGGCTCGAACCCGAAACGCAGCCCTACCGGCACCGCAAGGCGGGCAGACGCTCCATGAAGGCGCTCGAATTCCTGCGCCAGCAGGGCTTCAAGCAGGTGAAGTCCGTGAAGGGCGGCATTTATGCGTGGAGCGACCCGATTGACCACGGCGTGGCGAGGTATTGGAGAGTTCCGATTGGCATCGGGCGCATCACTTCATCTTGGCCAGTCGGGGCCGGTTCGCGCGGTAGCTGCGGACGTAAGTCCGTGGGCGTGCCGGCCGGCGCGGCGTGGCTGCCACCGACTCACGTCGGCAGCTACCGCGGGGGCTCCGACTGCCGGCTCAGCCTCGGTGAAAAGATGCGCCCGATGCCGTGCAGCCGGCGCGGAACCGCGACAACACCGAGTCTCAGGCCCCACGTAAGGAAACCGTCGCCGCGAGCATCGCGGCGCGGGCTTCTTCTTCGGTGTCGAAAGAGTAGTCGAACGGATCCGGGTCGCCCTGCAGGTAAATCTTCACGAACCAACCTGAATCCTTTTCGTCCTCGTCGGGTTCTTGCCGGACCACGATGGCTGCGACATGGGCGGCGGCAAAGACGTCTCCTTGAAACTGGATGCAGTGCATGGCGACTTGAGTCTCCACCCGGGTCGCACGGTCGGCAACACGGCACGCGGGCAAGGGAATCAATCAGCGCCACGGCCAATGCTCCTTGGGATGCGAATCGCCCCGGTTTCGCCGCAGCTGGCTCATCTCGGGTTCTGCAACCACGGCGCACCCGTCGGGTGATGATCTTTTGACGCTCCGTGATGGGAAAGGTTCCTTCAGCGGTGTGTCATCCGGTTGCCCGACCGGGGACAATCCTACTTCCCCACCGCCTGCGGGAAGATCTGGTAGAGCAGCAGGTAGATCAGCACGCCGGTCACCGACACATACAGCCACAGCGGCCAGGTCCAGCGGGCGAGCCGTTGGTGGCGCTCGAACTGGCCCTTGGCGGCGAACACCACCGTCGCGATCACCATCGGCAGGTTGACGATGGCGCCGAGCAGATGGGTGCCGAGGAAGGTCAGGTAGATTGGCCGGAACCAGTCCGGATCGCGGAAGCTGGTGTGGGCCTGCCCGTGCAGCCGCTGCATCTGGAAATGGTAGTAGAGGTAGCAGGCCAGGAAGATCGCCGACAGCACCACGGCACTGATCATGCAGTTGCGGTGTGCTTCTTTCCGGTCGCGCTTGATGAAGCTGCGGCCCGCGATCAGCAGCACGGTGACCACGGCGTTGAGGGTGGCGTTGAGGGCGGGAATGTCCGACAGTGTCATAGGTTGGGTTCGCGGCGCAGTTGTTTGACCAGGCCGAGGATACGTTCGACCGCGTTGGTCTCCTCGCCGTAGACCACGGCGCGGAGCCGGCCTTGGCGGTCCACGATCTTGAAGTCGGCGGCGTGGATGAACAGGTCCTCGAGCTGGGCGGGTTCCGGATCGGGATTTTCCATCACGGAAAACAGGAAGCTGTTGGTCGCCACCCGGTAGACGTCGGCCTTGGTGCCGGTGAGGAACCACCACTTGGCCGGGTCGGTGCCGTAGCGTTGCCCGTGCTTCGCCAGCACGGCCGGGGTGTCGAATGCGGGATCGGCGGTCAGCGACAGCAGGCGAACACCCGTGGGGAGCTGCGACTGGAGCCGGGCGAGCTGCTGCGAAAGCCGGTGGCAGAGCGTCGGGCAGCGGGAGAAGATCACGTCGGCGACCACGACCTGGCCGCGCAACGATTCGTCGGTGACGACGGCGCCGAGCTGGTTGGTCAGGGCGAAGGGCTTCACCTGGCCGATCACTGGCAAGTCGACCCGCCGCGGTTCGAGGACAAAATAAGCCCCACCCGCGCCCAGCAGGGCGAGGACGAGGATGGTCCACAGCGTTTGTTGAAACCGGTCGGCAGGCATCGGCGCGGCGGACCATAGGCGAGGTTCGGGGGAATGCCAGTGCCACGGCGGGATGGGGCGACGGGAGGGGCGCATCTGGGCACTGTGAGCCTGCCTCGTCCCGCGAGGCACGAGCGGGGGAGCGGGAATCGCGTTTCCAACCTCGTCTCCGCCACAGCCGCGAGGCAACAGGACTATCCGGCGGACCAATCCAGCCACAGCGAAAAATGCGACCTTCCCATTTTGTGGCATGAGCGGGTGCTTGCCACCGGGGCGCTCCCGACGCTCAATCAAGGCCGTCCGCTGCGTTCCAACGGCGGCCTTCCTGCCCATGAAGATGTTACCATTCTCCGCCCGTATTCTCCGGCGTGGCTTCACCCTGATCGAACTGCTCGTGGTGATCGCCATCATCGCGATCCTCGCCGGCATGCTGCTGCCCGCGCTCGGCAAGGCCAAGACGAAGGCCCAGGGAATCCTGTGCATGAGCAACCACAAGCAGCTGCTGCTCGGCTGGGTGCTGTATTCTGGCGACAGCCAAGAACGACTCCCCTACGCCTACGCCCCGGAATCCAACCCGAACACCTCGGATGGCGCCTGGGTGCAGGGCGACCTCGACATCACCAACCCGTCGGCGAACGGCAATTGGAACTCCAACTGGCTCGCGCAAAGTGTCCTCTGGAAATACATCGGCCAGTCCCGGGGTGTCTGGAAATGCCCCGGCGACCGGAGCACGGCGATCGACAACACGCGGCGGACCGTGCCCCGGATTCGCAGCATGGCCATGAGCATCTGGACCGGCGGCAACCAGGGCACCGACGGCAACTGGGGCCCCCTTTGGAAGGTGAACACCAAGCAGAGCGACTTCACCGACCCGGGCCCCTCGATGACCTATGTGCTCCTCGATGAGCGCGAGGACAGCATCAACGACGGCTTCTTCGTGGTGTCCATGGACAACTCGTCGTTCTCCCGGACGCCCAACCTCGGCAGCATCCGCATGGTGGACGTGCCGGCCAGCTACCACAACGGGGCCGGCGGTTTCTCGTTCGCGGACGGCCATGCGGAAATCAAGAGGTGGCTCGACAACCGCACCAAGCCGCCCATCCGTAAGGGTGCATGGGTTACGTCGGGCGTGCAGGGCAACAACCGCGACGTGATGTGGATGCAGGAGCGTTCCACCCGCCTGAAGTAGGCGCCACCGCGACACCGTCCTGTTCCCTGTCATGCGTTCCCTCCTTTGTTCACTCGTCCTCGGCGTCGGCTGGTGGGTGGTCGGGTGCAAAAGCAAATCCGAGCCCGTCTGGGAGCCGCTCTTCAAGGCGGAGGGCGAACCCGAGGGCTGGGTGGTCCGGGCGTGGGACGATGTCTCCCAACCGCCGCCCGCCGCGGCGCGCTGGCGGGTCAAGGGCGGTGTGCTGACCAGCGAGGGGCCCCGGAATAACTGGCTGATGTGGACCCGCGAGGTCGGTGACTTCGACCTCGACTACGAATTCCGGCTCGGCCCGCGCGGCAACAGCGGGCTGGCCCTGCGGGCGCCGCTGGCCGGGGATCCGGCGTTCGACGGCATGGAGCTGCAAATGACCGATGTTCGCTACAATCCGGAGGCGAAGCCGGCCGAATTGACGGGCGGAATCTACCGGGCGGTGGCGCCGGCGGAACCGGTCTACAAGCCGGAGGCATGGAACCGCTACGAAGTTTCCCTGCGCGGCACCAAGCTGTTCGTGCGGTTGAACAGCGTGCCGATCCATGACCTGGACCTGCTGGGGCAGACCAACGGAGTGCCCCGCCACGATGGCCGTTCAGCGGCCCCACTGAAGGATCGTCCGCTGCGCGGGCACCTGGGCTTCCAGGAACTCAGCCGGGACGACGGGCACGTGGAAATCCGCGGGGCGCGGATTCGCATCGTCAACTGAACCCGCTGCGGGCGAGCGGAATGGGGCGCATCTGGGCACTGCCCCCGAAATCCGCCCGGTGGACTCCCTCTCCGCCATCCGATGGGGGAGAGGGCCGGGGAGAGGTGGCGCCCTTGCGTGCTGGCCTGCCCCTCTACCCCGCCCTCTCCCCACTCGTGCCTCGCAGGGCGAGGGAGGAAAACAGGCGCGGTGCAACAATTCGCCCAGCGGGACAGCCCTGCCGGCTGCCAGCACACGCTCGCGACTCTAGCCAATTTTCATACCTAGTCCCCGGGCTTCGCGTGGGGCCTTTTCTGGTGTGGCCAAAAAGGACTTTTGGCGAGGCACCGGGAATGGACTCTCAGGATCAACAACGCGGACGGACCAGCAGCGAGGCGGAATCGTTGCTCGCGGCCATTTCCGCGGTCCTCGTCGGCGTTGATTCCCGGGGGGCGGTGGCCCGCTGGAACCGCATGGCGGAAACGGTCTTCGGCATTCCCGCGGAGGTCGCCATCGGCCGGCCTTTCTTCGAATGCGGCATTGCCTGGGATTGGACCCGCGTGCGCAAGGCGATCCTCGACTGCGTGGTCTCGGACCGACCGGTGGAGGTGGACGAAGTGGTCTGCCGCCGGGCCGACCGCGACGACGTGGTGCTGGCGCTGACCTTCAGCCCGACGCCCGAGGGACCGGCCGGCGGCTTGCAGTTCATCCTGCTGGCCACCGACATCTCCCAGCGCCGGATCATGGAAGGCCAGTTGCGGCAGTCGCAGAAGCTGGAGTCCATCGGCCAGTTGGCGGCGGGCATCGCGCACGAGATCAACACCCCGACCCAGTTCATCGGTGGCAACATCCGGTTCGTCCGCGACTCGTTTGAGGCGCTCGCCAGCTTCATCCGGGCGGCCCAGGCCCTGACCGAGGGCGACCATGTGCCGGAAGCCGCCGAACTGGACACCTTGCGCCGCGCGGCCAAGGCGGCGGACCTGGACTATCTTCTGGGCGAGTTGCCCAAGGCGTTGGAGGAATCCCTTGAAGGGGTGGAGCGGGTCGCCCGAATCGTGCATGCTATGAAGGAATTCTCGCATCCGGGCACCGCTGAGATGGTGATGGTGAATCTCAACCGTGCGGTCGAGAGCACCGTCACCGTCGCACGGAACGAATGGAAGTATGTGGCGGACGTCGAGCTACGGCTGGACCCCGCCCTGCCGGTCGTTCCGTGTCACCCCGGGGACATCAACCAGGTGGTCCTGAACCTGGTGGTCAACGCGGCGCACGCGATTGCCGATACCGACCGGGTGCGCAAGGGCGGCAAGGGCTACATCGAAATCTCGACCCGGACGGACGGCCGCTGGGTGGAGATCCGCGTGGCGGATACCGGGGTGGGCATCCCCGAGGGCATCCGGCAACGCATTTTCGATCCATTTTTCACCACCAAGGAGGTGGGTAAGGGGACCGGTCAGGGGTTGTTCGTCTGCCACAAGGTGGTCACCGAAAAACACGGGGGCGTGATCACCTTCGAAAGCGAAGTGGGGGTTGGCACAACGTTCGCGGTGCGCCTTCCCCTGCAGGTGCCGGAAGCACTGAGGGAGGCGGCATGAAGAGACGCATCCTGTTCGTGGACGATGAACCGCTGGTTCTGCAGGGGCTGCAACGCATGCTGCGCGGACTGCGTGACGAGTGGGACATGCAGTTTGTCAGCAGCGGACCGGAGGCACTGGAGGCGATGGCCGGGCAACCGGCCGACGTCGTGGTGTCGGACATCCGGATGCCCGGCATGAACGGCGCCGAGCTGCTCCAAGAGGTAGCTCGGCGCCACCCGGCCGCCATCCGCATGGTCCTGTCCGGCGACGCCCACCCGGAGCATGTGCTCCAGTGCGTGAACATCGCCCACCAGTTCCTCGCGAAACCGTGCGACGCCTTCACGCTCAAGCAGGCGCTCGACCGTGTCTTCGCCCTCGAGAACCGGCTGCGCGACGCCACGATGCGCCGGTTCGTCTCGGGCCTGAGCGCCCTGCCCAGCGTGCCGTCGGTTTACCAGGAGCTGCGCGAGAAGCTGGCCTCGCCCGAGGCCTCGGTGGAATCGGTCGGCGAGACGCTCCAGCGTGATCCGGCGATGACCCTGAAGCTGCTCCAGCTGGTCAATTCCGCCTCGTTCGGCCTGGGCCGACAGGTGACGCATCCGACCCAGGCGGCGATGCTGCTCGGCCTGGAGACGATCAAGACGCTCACCCTCTGGCTGCACGTCTTCAAGAACGGGCCCAAGATCCAGGCGCCCGGCTTCTCGCTCGATGAACTGGCCCGCGCCTCGTTGCAGGCCGGTCAACTGGCCCGCGCGCTCGTCCGCGAGGAACGCGGCTCCCGGGCGATGCAGGAAACCGCCTTCACCGGCGGTCTCCTGAGCGACATCGGGCAGTTGGTCCTCGCCGTCAGCGATCCCGGGACGTTTACCCAGGCACGCCAGTTGGCCGAACGGGAGGGACTCCAGTTCTGGCAGGCCGAGCTGCAATTGCGGGGCTTCACCCACGCGGATGTCGGGGCGTATCTGCTGGGACTCTGGGGGTTGCCGTTTGACCTCGTGGAGGCGGTCGCCTTTCACCACGACCCGAGTCCGTGTGTCGTCCGGGGCTTCTCGGCGGTGACGGCGCTGCACGCCGCCGTGGCGTTGCAGGCGCACCGCGGCAGCGCGCCGGTGCGGGGGCTGGATCCGGAATACCTGAAACACGCGAATCTCGAAGGCCATGTTGAATCCTGGCGGGATGTGGCGGCGGAGACGCTCAGCGGCCAGCCGGTGTGCTGAGTGGGCGGGCGTTGGCGGCCGATCATGTCCCGGGGCGAGCCGCGCGGGGCGTTGCGCCGAAACAGGTTCCGGCCGCGAAAATCGCGGCCTGAAGGAAGTAAAGCTCCCGCGCGGATTGCCGATGTGGTCTTGGGCAAACGCAGCCGCCCGAATACGCGAGACCGTCCGTGAAACCGATGCTTCGTCCAAGCCAACCGTCGCCGCCGCGGCCTTCCTCGGCCCGGTGCCGTCCCGTCCCGCCGGCGGGCCGGGGTTCGGTTTCCCTGGCGGGCTAATCCCACTTCCTTCCACCGATGCGTCCTCCTCCCCCCAGCAAACCTCGCATCCTGATCGTCGATGACGAGCCCGTCATGCTGGGCAGCCTGCAAAGCATGCTGTCCGACCGCCGCGAAGACTGGGACCTCCAGTTCTGCGGCAGCGGTCCCGACGCCTTGGCCATCCTGGCCCAACGGCCGGCCGACGTCGTGCTGTCCGACATGCGGATGCCGGGCATGACCGGCGCCCAGTTGCTGGGCGAAGTGGCCCAAAAATTTCCTGACACGGTGCGGATCGCCTTCTCGGAACCCACCGATCAGGAGTTCAACCTCAAGTGCGTCAACACCGCCCACCAGTTCCTGGCCAAGCCCTGCGATTCCGGCAGCCTGCTGGCCACGCTGGGGCGGGCGTTGAGCGTCGACAAAATGGTCTGCAATCCCCAGCTCAAGTCCCTCGTCGCCCAGCTCAAGACGATCCCCAGCCTGCCCGACGTCTTCCACAAGCTGCAGGAGCAACTGGCCTCGCCCGACGCCTGCATCGAATCCGTCGGCCAGACCATCGCCCGCGACCCGGCGATGACCGCGAAGCTGCTCAAGCTCGTCAACTCGGCCTTCTTCGGGCTCAACCGCAAGGTGTCGAGCCCGGCCGACGCGGCCATGCTGCTCGGGTTGGAGACGATCAAGATGCTCGTCCTCTGGGCCCATGTGTTCTCCGCCGAGTCGGCCCCGCGTATCCCCGGCTTCACGATCGATTCGCTGTCCGCGCATTCGATGAACGTGGGCCGGATCGCCAAACGAATCGTCGAGCTGGAACGCGGCCCCGCCAAGATGCGTGAGACCGCGTTGACCGCCGGACTCCTGCACGACCTCGGCAAGTTGGTCATCGCCGTCAACTACCCCGAGGTCTTCACGGAATCGCTGGAGCTGGCGCAGCGTGACGGACTCGCCTTCGACGAGGCCGAGCGGAAGGTGTTCGGCACCGACCACGCCGAAGTGGGTGCGCACCTTCTCGGACTTTGGGGTTTGCCCCTTGAGCTCGTTGAGATCGTCGGCTTCCACCACCGGCCCAGCCTCTACGCCGGTGAGGAGTTCAGCGCCCTGACGGCGGTCCACATCGCCGATGTGCTGCAACGGGAAACCGAACCTGTCCGCGGCATGCCGCCCGCGCCGGACACCGACTACGTGGAGATGCTCAATCTTGGTCCGAAGATTGCCGAATGGCGCGACGAACTGCTCGCGTCGGCGGCCGGAGGCCGGCTGTGAAAAAAATCCTGTTCGTTGACGACGACGAGAAGCTGCTGGCCTCGATCCAGCGGGTGCTCCGCAACGAATTCGCGATTGAGACTGCCGTTACCCCCAGCCAGGGCCTGACCGCCCTGGAGGCCGACGAGGACTTCGCGGTGGTCGTGGCCGACATGACGATGCCGCAGATGAGCGGCGTAGAATTCCTGAGCCGGGTGCGCCGCCGGGCGCCCGACGCGGTCCGCATCATGTTCACCGGCAGCGTGGACCAGGAGACGGCGATCGAGGCGGTCAACGGCTGCGGCGTGTTCCGTTTCCTCACCAAGCCCTGCGGCACCGAACTGCTCGTCTCCAGCCTGCGCGAGGCGGTCCGGCAGCATGACGTGCTGGTGAGCGAGCGGGAGATGATGGAGAAGACGGTCCACGGCTGCGTGGCCATGCTCACGGAGATTCTCGCCGTCACCGACCCGAAGGCCTACGGCCAGGCGCAACGCCTGCGGGACCGCTCGCGGCAACTGGCCGAGTTCATCGGCCTGCATCATTTGTGGGAACTGGAGGTCGCGGCCCTGCTCTCGCCGATCGGTTACGTCACCGTCCCGCCTGCGCTCACGCTCAAGGCACGGGCCAACCTG
>JBIIUN010000418.1:0-4450 GCA_044339945.1 Kapaibacterium sp. (SeqCode) | reverse complement strand
CTCCGAGCGCACCTGCTGGAGGTGTTCGCTGGCGGCCTTGAGCTGCGCACTGAGTTCCGGGGACGGATTGGACATAACGATGGGACTGGCGCCGCGAAGCGAACCGGCCCCGCGCCGCAAAGTCGAGCCTCCGACGCGGAAATGCCGGGGAAGTTCAAAGGGAATCCGTGCGGCCTGTGCGAGGTCGTGGTTTGAGTTTTGTTCCCACCCTCGATCTGCCGAGGGCCGTCCGTAGTGGGGAAGGTGCCTAAATGTCTATTTCCCGATTCGCCGGACTGGGAGATTTTCCGAGCCATCGGGCCTCAACCCAATACCAGCTGGCGACGGCTAACGGGAGCGTGAGGACGGTCGCTACGAGCGAAAATCCCGAGACGGTCCACCGCACGTCCAGTGTGAATTGCAGCAGCAGTTGCTGAACCGGGAAGGCGTAGAGGTAGATTCCGTAGGAGAAGTCGCCCGGCAAACGGAGAGCCAGCCGGGTCGGCAGGACGTGGTAGCTGGCGTGCAAAACCAGCCACGGCAGGACCAAGGGACCAACGGCTCGCCAAATCACGTCCGGACCGGCGACCGAGACGACCACGGCCAACGCCGCGAGCGGGAGGCTCCGCCGATTCAGGGGAATCCTGCCCGTTTCCCAGTAGACGATCATGCCGCCGAGGAAATAGGCGGGCAGCTTCGCCCAATATGCCCAAGCTCCGAAGGCTTGGGTCAGTGCCGGATGCATTTCGGCGTCTGGCCAAGCCACGAAAAGGCCCCAAAAGGCGGCGAAAATCGCCCACCGCAGCCAACGGTGGCGCAACGCACCCAGGACACCGAGCACGCCGAGGAACAGGTAGCAGAGGAATTCGTAGCGAATCGTCCAAAGCGACCCGTTGAGGTCGTGCGAGATGCCGGCCGGAAACAGCACGAGTTGCGGATCTGCCAGTTGCCCGACGCTTCCCAAGGTCAGCATGGCCAACCCCAACTGCCACCCGTCCCCGAGGGAGGGCAAGGCCGCCACGCTGCCCATCGCCAGCGGCACAGCGAACACGGCTTGCCAGAGGCAGACCGCGATGAAGCCTGGGTAAATGCGGCGGGCCCGCCGCTTCAGGAAATCCCAGAAGGCGGGTCGGCGTTCCCACGATCCGGAAACCAGGTAACCGCTCAGCGCAAAGAACAGGCACACCGCCAAGTTCCCGCCGTTCACCTGAAGCTGGGCCAGGACCATGGGCGGCCGACCCTCCGAGGCGGCTGGGACCAGATGCCACGAATGCGAGTAGATGACCATCAGCGCCAGAGTCAGCCGCAGCAGATTCAGGCCGTTTTGATGGAACTTCGGTTCGTGGGCCGATGGGAGGGCAGCGCCAACCACGGCCGCAGCGTTGCGCGGCGGTGACTCGCCGACAAGCCTCGGGCGGCCCAGTTTGGGCCTAAGTCTCGGCAGATTTCCGGCGATCGCCGGTTACCGGTTGGTATCGTTTCTCCCGTCGTCCACTTTCACCGCCTTGATCCGGCGGCGCTGAAACCACGCGACGCCGACGAGGTCAAACAGCCCCCGCCAGACGCGGTTCCAGACGCCGTATTTGCTCACGCCGGCAACGCGCGGCCGGTGGTTGACCGGCACTTCGCGGCACGTGAAGCCGCCGCCGGCGACCAGGATGGGCAGGAAGCGGTGCAGGCCATTGAATGCGAACAGGCCGGTGAGGCACTCGCGCCTGAAGGCGCGCAGGGCGCAGCCGGTGTCCGCGAAGTCGTAACGGAGCGCAGCCTTGCGGGCGGCGCGGGCGATGCGCGAGGACGCCTTGCGAATGAACGAATCCTCGCGCTTCACCCGGTGGCCACAGACGAAATCCACCTCGCCGAGCATCTGGAGCATCTTCGGCAGTTCCGCGGGATCGTTCTGCAAGTCGCCGTCGAGCGTGCAGAGGAACGGGGCGGTGGAATGCGTGATGCCGGTCCACACGGCGGCGCTCTGGCCGCGGTTCTGGGTGTGGCGCAGGCCGTGGACCTGCGGGTGGGCGGCCTGCGACTTCAGCACGCGCGCCCACGTGTCGTCGGTGCTGGCGTCGTCCACGAGCACGATCTCCCACGGACGCGGCTCGGCGGCGAAGATGCGGAGCAGCTCATGGACGAGGGGCTCGATGTTGTCCGCCTCATTCAAGACGGGGACGACGATGGCAATCTCGGCGGGCACGGCGGCAGGCTAAGGAATCGGGAGAACGGGGGGAAGGCGGTTCAATCAGCCGGAATCGGAACCGGGAATCTGACATCCGATGCCCTGCGAAGGGCTGCCGGCGTCTCGCCGGTAGTGGCCCGGAGAATGGGCCGTCTTTGGGGCCGTCGGGTGGCCTTTGGCCAGAAGCCACGGCCCGATGCAAACGACGGGGCCATCGATTCGCCCGTGATTGCCGACCCACTGCCGGCGGGACGCCGGCAGCACGATCCTACCGCGCCTCAAACAGCGCGTCGGCAAACTCCTTCGCGTTGAACGGTTGCAGGTCGTCCGCTTGTTCGCCGACGCCGATGAACTTCACGGGGATTCCCAACTCGCGCTGGATGGCGACCACGGCGCCGCCTTTGCTCGTGCCGTCGAGCTTGGTGATGATGAGGCCGGTGAGCTTCACGGCCTTGTGAAATTCGCGGGCCTGGTTCAGCGCGTTCATGCCGGTCGAACCGTCGAGCACCAGCAACGTCTCGTGGGGCGCGCCGGGCAGCTTCTTGTCGATGACGCGGTGAACCTTTTGCAGTTCGGCCATCAGGTTGTTCTTGGTGTGCAACCGGCCGGCGGTGTCCACGAAGAGCCATTTCGCGCCCCGGGCCTGCGCGGCGGTGATGGCGTCGTGGGCGACGGAGGCGGGATCGGCCTGATTCGCCCCAGCGATGACCGGCACGTTCAGGCGCTCGCCCCAAAGCTTAAGCTGCTCGATGGCGGCGGCACGGAAGGTGTCGCAGGCGGCGAGCACGGCGGTTTCGCCGCGCTGCTGGACCAGGTGGGCGAGTTTGGCGGAGGTCGTCGTCTTGCCCGTGCCATTGACGCCGACGATGGAGATGACCGTGACGCCCGACGGCTGGGCGGGCAGCGCCGGATTGCCGAGCGCAAGACTCTTCTCCACCTCGCGGGCCGCGATCTCGATGAAGTCGGAACCGCTGCGCCCCTGCGTCTCGAACGCCTTCTTGGCCGCGGCGAGGATCTGGTGGGTCATCGCCATGCCGAGGTCGGCCCGGAGCAGGGCGGCTTCGAGTTCCTCGAAGTTCTCGGCGGTCAGCTTCGGCGAACGCGTGACGATGCGCTTGAGTTCGTGGGAGAGCGCGGAGGTCGTCTTGGTGAAGGCGGCCTTGAGTTTGTCGAAGAAGCCCATTGCGGAGTCAGTTGGCGGACAGGGAAGGGGACGGAGCCTCGGCGGCCGGGGTGGAACGGCGGCGGGCCTTGAGGGCGGACACCTGCTCGTAAGGGAGCTTCACACGGCCGATAAGGGGCTCGCCCTTGGCCATGCCGTGGCAATCGCTGCCGCCGGTGGCGACCAGGCCCAGTTCCTCGGCCTTACGGACGTAGCTGCGGGACGTTTCGGCGTT
This sequence comes from Kapaibacterium sp. (SeqCode), assembly GCA_044339945.1. Classification (GTDB taxonomy): domain Bacteria; phylum Verrucomicrobiota; class Verrucomicrobiia; order Limisphaerales; family UBA9464; genus CAIWAH01. The sequence continues at coordinate 898 of JBIIUN010000418.1, read as the reverse complement.
GTGCTTGGTGTGCCAGCACTCCAGTCCGTCGAGTTCGTGTTCCGCGATTTCCGGGATGATGTCGTCGGCACGATAGAGGCCCGGATGCGCCAGCACGGCGACGCCGCCGGCCGCGTGGATGAGGTCGATCGCGGTGCGGGTTTCCATCTTGGCCTTGGGCACCCAGCCGGCGCGGCCCTTGCGCAGGTAGCGCTCGAAGGCGTCGTCGTAGGTCTTGCAATAGCCGCCCTCGACCAACGCCCGCGCGACATGCGGGCGGCCGGGCGAGAGGCATTGCGCGATGGTGAAGACCGCCTCGGAGGTGAGCGGCACGCCTTTCTGATTCAGGCGATGAACCATGTCCCGGATACGCTGTGACCGGACCGCCTGGAAACCGGCCAGCCGCGAGAGCAAGGCCGGCGACTCCGTGTCGAGCCAGTAACCGAGGATGTGAACTTCCCGGCCCCGGTGGTCGGCCGTGAGTTCGGCGCCAGGGATGAACTCCACGCCTTCCTTGGCGCAGGCGTCGGCCATGCGCGGGCAACCGGCGATGGTGTCGTGATCGGTCAGGGCGACGGCCTGGAGCTTCTGTTCGGCCGCCCGCGCCGCCAATTCCTCGGGCGTGAAGGTGCCGTCCGAGAAGTTGGTGTGGAGGTGCAGGTCGGCGAACATGATGGGGAACAGACGGGAATTGCCGGGCGCGTCAAACCGCCGAGCTTTCCGAGGAAGTCCGGGCCGGGCGCAGGGTTTCCGCCTTCACTTTGTCGAGGATGCCGTTCACGAAGCGGCCGCTCTGCTCGGTGGAGTAGCGCTTCGCGATCTCGATCGCCTCGTTGATGCTGACGACGGGCGGAATGTCGTCGCGGTGGAGGATCTCGTGGATGGCCATCCGGAGAATGTTGCGGTCCACGATGGCGAT
>JBIIUN010000416.1:0-4481 GCA_044339945.1 Kapaibacterium sp. (SeqCode) | reverse complement strand
CACTCTCCGGGCGAACTTCGACCACGGGATCCGCACATGAACTGGTTTTACGCCCTCAACGGTGAACAGCAGGGGCCGGTCACCCCGGAACAACTGGATCAACTGCTGGCCCAAGGCGTGATCAACGACGCCACCTTGGTCTGGCGCGAGGGCCTGGCCACCTGGCAACCGCTCGCCACCGCCCGGCCCGCATCGACCGTGCCGCCGGTGCCAGCGGAAGCCGCCGCCGGCACCAACCCTGCCCCGCCCGTCGGCGGCACGGTCCGTTGCGCCGAGTGCCAGGGGCTTTTTCCCGAGTCCGAGGTCGCCCGCTTCGGCGACCAGGCCGTGTGCGCCGGCTGCAAGCCCCGGTTCCTGCAACGGCTCGCGGAAGGGGTGCCCCCGCCCCGGCCCACCGCCGGCCGGTCGGTCAACGAAATCCTCGGCCAGCGGCTCGAACTCAACCTGGGCCGGCACTGGACGCGGGCCTGGCAAGCCTTCGGCCAGCGTCCGGTATTTCTCCTGGCACTGCTGGCCGTGGGTTACCTGATCATGATGGCCGCCTCGGCCATCCCGATCCTGAGCCTCGTGGCTCCTATCCTGGTGCAGGGCCCGCTGCTCGGCGGGATGTTCCTCGTGCTCCTGCGGCTGCTGCGCGGACAGGTGGCGGAATTCGGCAACCTGTTTGACGGCTTCCGAAGCGGTTACTGGCAGTTGGTGCTGGTCCAGTTGGTCCAGACAATCATCACGGCGGCGCTGATCGTGCCCATCGCGCTGGTGGGGGTGGCGCCCCTCGTGATCGCGTTCATCCAGGCCCAGCAATCCGGCCAATCCCCGCTGGCGGGACTGGGCATTCCGCTGATCGCGTTGTCGGTGGTGTCCTTCCTCGCCATGATGGTGGTCGGTCTCCTGGCCGGGGCCACTTGGATGTTCTCGATCCCGCTGGTGGCAGATCGCGGAATGCAGTTTTGGCCGGCGATGGAACTGAGCCGCAAGCTGGCGTGGCGCCGCCTCGGCACGGTGGTGCTGTTCGTCGTGGCGCTCGGCCTGCTGAATCTGGCCGGCATGCTCGTCGCCTGCGTCGGCCTGCTGGTCACGGGACCGATCAGCGCCCTGATGGCCGCGAGCTTTTTCGACGACGCGGCCGGCGATCTGAACCCGGAGAAGGCTTAGCCCGGACCGGTTTTCGCCTTCCCGGCGCCAGCGCCGGCCAGCAAACTCGCCACGCACTGCAACCTGCTTCCCGAACATGAACTGGTATTACGCCAACGCCGGTGACCAAAAGGGTCCGTTCACCCAGGATCAGTTCGACCAACTGGTCGCCACCGGGGCCATCCACGACACCACCCTGGTCTGGCGCGAGGGCATGGCGGCCTGGCAACCGTGGGGCTCGCTGAAGCCGGCCGCCACGCCGACCGTTTTGCCCCCCGCGGGGTCCGCCGGGCCACCGGTCGAGGCTGTCGCGGGTCAGGTTCGCTGCGGGGAATGCGGCGGCAGCTTTGCCGAGGAGGGCGTCATCCGCTTCGGTCCCCAGGTGGTGTGCGCGGGCTGCAAACCGTTGTTCCTCCAGCGCCTCCGCGAGGGGGCGCAGCGGCCGCAGGCCATGGAATTAGGTTCCATCGGACGCCGCTTCGTCGCGGACTTCCTGGACAACCTGATCCTGATGGTCCCACTAATCGTGCTGATTGGCGGGATTGGCGGCGTGGTCGGGGCGGCCACCATGGGCCAGGGCGGACCGACCGGCCCCGCGATGACCGGCATCATGGCCCTCCAAGTGGTCGCCCAGTTGGTCTACCTCTTGGTCTACGTGCTCTACAACGCGCTCATGACCGCCCGCTACGGTTACACGCTGGGAAAAAAGGCCATGGGCCTGAAGGTGGTGCGGGCCGACGGCAGCGGGGTGGGTTATGGATTGGCCTTCGGGCGGACCTTCGCCGAAATCCTCAGCGGCATGATCTGCTACCTCGGCTACATCATCGCGTTCTTCGACGCGGAGAAGCGCACCCTGCATGACCACATCTGCAACACCCGCGTCGTGAAGCGTTGAGCATGGCCGATCAGCTCCATTGCCCCCAGTGCCGCGTTGCCCTGGTCCCGGACCGCCTCCGGGAAGCGACCTTCGTGAAGTGCTTCGGCTGCCAGTCCGAGCTGCGGGCCATCGCCTATCCGGCCCTCGCCCACCGGCCGCACGCGGCGCCGTCCGAGACGACGACCGGGGACGGCGACGCCTCGTGTTTCTTCCACGCCACCCGCCGGGCGCAATCCACCTGCGACCAGTGCGGCCGATTCATCTGCGGCCTGTGTGAGGTCGAGGTGCGCGACCGCAAGCTCTGCCCCACCTGCCTGACGACCGGCCGGGCAACGGGGGAACTTGCCCAACTGGAAACCAGCCGCGCCCGCTGGGACAGCCGGTGCCTGCTATTGGCGTCGGCGCCGCTCCTCTTCTGGCCGCTGACCTTGGTCACCGCGCCCGCCGTGCTGGTCTTGGCGGCGCGATTCTGGAAAGCCCCGGGAAGCCTGGTGACGCCCCGCCGGTGGCGGTTCGTCGTCGCCATCCTGCTGGCCGTCCTGGAACTGGGCGGCTGGGGCCTGCTGGGCATCGGCCTGGCGACCGGAGCCTTCGACTGAGCGCCCATGAACCCGGCCTACCAACCCCTCGCTCCGCTCGGCCTGCGCGCCTGGCCCCGACGACACCGCCTGTTCCTCGGCGAGGACCATCTGCTGGCCGTGGGCTTTGACGGCTTCTCCGAGGAATACCGCCGATTCTACCTGCGGGACTTGCAGGGCTTCGTCATTCGGCGCACCGCCCGCCGGGCTTGGACCAACGTGGTCCTTGGCGGGCTCGCGTTCCTCGTCTCGTTGCCAGTCCTGATCCCGGATTCACCTGCGGGAGCCAAACTCACGTTCGGGCTGCTCGCCCTGGCGCCATTGGGTGCGTTGGTGCTGAACACCGTGGCCGGCCCGACCTGCCGGACTTGGGTGCAGACGGCCGTCCAGGCGTCGGAGCTGCCGGCGCTGAAACGGGTCGCCGACGTCGAACGGGTGCTGGAACAGCTCAGGCCCCGAATCGCCGCGGCGCAGGCCGGGTTGGTAACGCCGACCACGCCCGCGGACGCGGAAACGTCGCCGGCCCCGTCGGAACCCTGAACCGCATGGCCCTGCACACCCATCGCTGCCTGAACCACGCCGAACGCGAGGCCGCCGCGCGATGCCCGGCGTGCCGGCAGTTCTTCTGCCGCGAGTGCGTGACCGAGCACGCGGGCCGCGTGCTGTGTTCGGCCTGCCTCGCACGGCAGGCGCAGCCGGAAGTAACCCGCACGTTTCGGTGGGGCTGGCTGGTCAATCCGGTGCTGGCGGTCGTGGGCCTGACCACGGCCTGGGTCTTCTTCTATTCCCTCGGGGCGTTGCTGCTGGCGCTGCCGTCGGAATGGCATGAAGGCACCGTCTGGCGACAGTTGGCGCCGGAGGATGCCCGATGAAACCGCCACGGAGCGCCCCGCCGGATGCCCTCGCGCTGATCGAGGACGCGATGCACCTGCTGCGGCGGACCCCGGCGGGTGACTTCGTGGTCTGGTTGCTCGGGGCGGTTCCGTTCACCGTCGGCGTGCTGTTCTTCTGGGCGGAAATGAGCCGCGCCGCCTTCGCGGAGAATCATCTGCTCACCTCCGCCTGGGGACTGGCCGGGCTCTTTGGCTGGCTCAAGACCTGTCAGGCCGTGTTCGGTTCCCGGCTGCTCGCCCGCGCCTCCGCCGACGAGACGGACGCTTGGACGGCCAGCCGCTGGGCGCGGGCGTTTGTGACCCAGGCGACGTGGCAACCGCTCGGTCTGTTCGTCCTGCCCGTTGCGCTCGTCGTTACCCTGCCCTTCGGCTGGCTGTTCGCCCTCGCGCAGAACCTCGGGGTGCTGGCCGACCGAGCCGAGGGGCGCCCCGGCGAATGCCTGCGCCAGGCCTGGCGGCAGTGCCTGCTCTGGCCCGGGCAAAACCACGCCCTGCTCTCGCTGCTCACCGTGGCCTGGCTGGTCGCCAGCCTCAACGCGGGCATTGCGCTCTTCACCCTGCCGCACCTGCTCAAGATGCTGTTCGGCGTCGAGAGCCGGCTCACGTTGAGCCCCGGTGCGTTGCTGAACACGACCTTCCTCGCGGTCGCCTTCGCCCTCGGCGCATTGGCCGTGGACCCGCTGGTCAAGGCCGCCTACGCCATCCGTTGCCTGCACGGACTCGCCCGCCACAACGGCGATGACCTGCGCGCCCGGCTCAAACTGTTGCGCCGGTTGGGCACCGCCGCGGTTGTCGCGTGGCTGGTGATCGCACCGCCCGCGGTGCAAGCCGCCGAAACTTCGCCCGCACCGCTGCCCGGCGACCGCATCGAACAGGCGGCGCTGGACCGGGCAATCAGCGACGTGCTGGAACAGGCCGAGTTCACCTGGCGCTCCCCGCGCGACTGGCAACTGCCGCGCTCCGATGCCGCCCTGCCCTGGCTCGATCGGCAGATGAAGGCCC
>JBIIUN010000415.1:0-4482 GCA_044339945.1 Kapaibacterium sp. (SeqCode) | reverse complement strand
GGCGGCAGGCCATCATCCCTCAGGAGGGCGGGAGCTGACGAAGCTATCGACATTTCCAGCTCACCTCCGGTCAACGGCGAAACGTCGGTGGACAAAACTTCGACCTCGGCGCTCCGGCCCGCAATGAAATGACCTTTGGCCGGGCGAAGCGTGAATTCCGGATTGCCGTCAGGATTAAGCGCGAGCGCCCGGTAGGCGTTGACGATTCCACCGGTTTTGACTTTTCCCGCCAGTGCCGGCAGGGGAACCGATGATTGGATCAACCGCTGCCGCAGTTCTGGCAACCCGATGCCGGGATAGCGGCTGATGACGAGAGCGGCCACCGCTGCCACATGCGGCGCGGCCATGCTCGTGCCGTTCAAAAATATGTAGGCATTTCCCGGATAGGTGGAAACGATATCCTCCCCGGGCGCCCCAATGTCCACCGAATCGAGTCCGTAGTTCGAAAAAGCCGAAAGTTCACCCGCCTGATTCACGGAGGCCACACTGAGGAGGTTTGCCAGCCGGTAGTTGGCCGGGTAAGACGGCTCGCTGTCATTGTTCTGCGAATCGTTTCCAGCGGAGCAAACTACTAGCACCCCGGCAGCTCCGGCGGCGGAATAGGCATCGGACGCTGCCTGCGAGTAAACCGGCCCACCAAAGCTTGCATTGATCACGCGGGCACCCTGTAGCACGGCATATTCAAGTCCCTTGATTAGCGAGGAGACTGAGCCGCCCCGCCCATTTTCGTCATAAGTGCGGATTCCCATTAGCCGGACGCCGTGGGCCAGTCCCACCACTCCGATGTTGTTCGCGGCAGCCGCGATGGTTCCGGATACATGGGTGCCGTGACCGTTAGCATCCGCTGACAATGCGACCCCGCTCTGGGAGGCGACGAGATCGATGCCATGCACGTCATCCACATAGCCGTTGCCGTCATCGTCGCGTTGGTTCCCCGGCGTTTCACGCGGGTTTCGCCAGAGATTGGCGACCAGGTCGGGATGTTTGGTATCGATTCCCGAATCGATCACTGCCACCACCACATTGGAACTTCCCGCGGTCACGCCCCAGGCAGCCTCGGCACCCGCGTCAACTCCGCGCAGTCCGGTGGTATTCCGCATCCCCCAGAGGGTTCCGTTTGCCAAATATGGATCCGTGGGCACCGCCTTCAGCTCCAAGTAGCGATCCGGCTCCACGTATTCAAACAGCCCGCTCGCCCGCAGAGTTTGGATGCGTTCGGCCAGTTCTCGGGCCTGAGCCTCTCGATCCGGGACAGCTGCCCGGGCGAAACCGGATTGAGCTGTCTCGATGACCACCAAGTCAGGAACGAGCCTAAAAGTATGACTGACGTTGGCCCCTTGGGTCAGTGATTGGACGGAACGGAGGGCCGCAGGAGCGGTGGTAGTGGGTTTCCGGCGAGCCAATATGCGGGTTGGGTGCGCGGAATGTCCGCCGATGATCACACTCTCCTCCGGCGGTGCCGCTTTCGGCTGACTCATGGCGGCAATAATCGCAATCAGGGAGGCAGCCAGCCGAGTTAGCCAATCACCAGAGAAACTTATTGGGGCATGGTTCAATGTGGCCATAACGCGAAACAGCTCCCTGTGTCACCGGCAGGAGCACCCGGGAACAACTCTAAGCAAAATCTGCCATTTGCTAAGCGTATTCTCAGGCGACCTGTCTGCTCAGCTCGCGGGCGAGTTCGCCGGCAGGCAGCGGCAGTTGAGACGGCCTGCCGGGCCGCGCAAAGTTATCCTAGAAATTCGGGCAGCAAGTGCAGAGCGCGACAACACTATTTGCCGCGGCCACGGAAATTCTGCCCTCGTTCGGCCTTTCGCCACGCCTGGTCCCGGCGTTTGGCCTCACCGCGGAGCAGTTCCTCCGCGGACCAACCGCGGGCTTGGCAATACTCCGCGATGTGGAACAAACCGGCCGCGATCTCGCGGCGGGTAGCGGGTTTCGCGGTCGCCTGGGAACGGGCCACGACGTCGCCATCCACCAAGCCGGCCTTGGTCGCCTTTTTCACCAACTTCTGCGCCCGCATCAGGCCCGGCAGGTGTTTCGGGATCCCGTCGAGCGCCGACGGCCGTTCGCGCCGGGTGCCGGCCTTCTCACCGCGCTTGATGTGTTCCCAGTTCGCCCAGACTTGATCGATGTCCTTGACCTTCAAGTCGCCAAAGACGTGGGGATGCCGGCGAACCAGCTTGTCCACGAGGGTTTGGCAGACTTGGTCAAAATCGAAGGCTTTGCGTTCCCGGCCCAACTGGGCGTGAAAAACCACCTGAAGCAGCAGGTCCCCCAGTTCCTCGACCAATTCGACATCGTCGCCCGCCTCCACCGCGTCCATCAATTCGTAGGCTTCCTCGATGGCGTGCCACAGCAATGTCTTGTGATCTTGCTCACGGTCCCACGGACAGCCGTCGGGCGCCCGCAAGGCGGCCATCACTTCCAACACCTGACGAATGGGCGGCAACCGGCGGGAGGGGGGCTTGGGCATAGCAATGGGTCAGAATTTGAAATCCGGGAACCAGCCGCGGAAGGGGCGCCATCGCAGGTAGGGCAACTCCTTGCCGTCGGCATTGATCTCCACAAAGCGGAGGCCGCGCCGGTAATAACGGGCCCGACATCGGCACAGGTAGGCTTTCTCGCCGTTTTGCACCTCGATGAAATAGTCGGAACTGCCGCAACGGCCCCGCCGACAATCGGGAATCGGGGGACGACCACGCCAGATCATTTCATTGAGCCACAGCAGCAGGTGCCCGCCAAAGTGGGCCGCGATGACCCCGAGCATCAAGCCGAGCAAGGCGCCCCAGGCGCCAATCCGCGTGTTCAGCCACCAGCCAAACGCAACTCCGCCGACGGCGTAGGCGATCAGCCACAGCGTTTGCGGGCGAACTTCCGCACGGTTCCAGCGTTGGGGGGCCGGCGTCTTCACAGGATCACCAAATCATCCCGGTGCACGACCTCCAAGCGGCCGGCGGGGTTGCCCGGCAGCGCGGTGGACGCCACGCGGGTGAGCCCGCGGGCGACTTCGCCGCCGTCGAGGTCCACGATGCTGACGACATCGCCGGGTGAGAATTCGCCTTCGATCTGGGTTATGCCCGGCGCCAGCAGGCTGCGGCCCTGCTCGCAAAGCGCCCGCCGCGCCCCGGCGTCGATGACAACCGATCCGGCCGGCCGATGGTAGAAGGCAATCCAGCGCTTCCGGCTGGGCAGCTTCCCTGAATTCGGCAGGAACAGGGTGCCTTCGTCGGCGCCGGCCAAGATGCGCTCCAACGCGTCGAACTTGCGTCCGGAAGCGATCACCAGCGGGATGCCCGCACGAACGACAATCCGGGCGGCGGAGATCTTCGTCGCCATACCTCCGACGGCCGTCGCGCTGCTGGTGCCGCCGGCCATGGCTTCGACTTCGCCGTCGATCCGGTCGACCTGCGACAGCAACCGAGCGTCCGGTTTGCCAAAGTTTTGGATAAGGCCATCCGCCGTCGTCAGGATGACCAGCAGGTCCGCGGGCAACAGGCTGGCCACCAGCGCCGACAGGCGATCGTTGTCCCCAAACTTGAGCTCGGTGACCGAGACGACGTCGTTTTCGTTGATGATCGGGACAACGCCCCGCTTGAGCAACGTCAGCAGCGTGTTGCGGGCGTTCAGGTGCCGGGTGTGGTCCGCCAGATCCTCGTGCGTCAGCAAAACTTGCCCCACCGAAAGGTCATAATGCCGGAACAAGGCTTCATAGGTGGCCATGAGGCGGGACTGCCCCACCGCGGCGCAGGCCTGCCGTTCCGCCAGCGCCGCCGGCCGTTCGTCGTAACCGAGCGCCCCCATGCCGGCGCCCACCGCGCCGGAGGTCACGATCACAACTTCCTTGCCCGCCGCCCGAAGCCCCGCGACCTGCGCGACGAGCTGGGCAAACTGCACCTGGTCCGGCCGCTTCCGGCTGTCGGTGACGACGCCGGTGCCCAGCTTGACCACAACCCGACTGACCTTGCCCAGATGCTCGGAACGCACGCGAGGGGTGTTAGCAAACGGACCGAGGGGGCGTCGAGCCCGGCGCGCACTCGGCGCCGGGCCGGGGTTCAATAGACGCCCTCAACGATGTTCTTTTCCATCGCGCCGAACGGCCGCACGTCGCCCACGCCGTCCCACGCATAGGGCGGACGGGGAGCGCGCCGAATCGCCTCGTCCCGTTCGAGGAAGCGAGGCATGAAGAATTCCTTCGTGAGCGTGGTCAGTTCCACCCGGCCGAACTCGCCGTAGTTGACCACTTCGGCGGTCGCGTTCGGCTTCACCACGCGCAGAATGGCGCGAGGCTGCGGGGCGAAGTAGGTGACGCTGAAATTGTCCTCCGGTTGCAGCGGGACACTGGCGGCTAGGCCCATGAGCGTGTTGCCATACGTCGGGTAGAACCCGATGCGGCCTTCGAGCAGCTCCTCGACGAGGAAGCGCACTTCCTGGGGCTTCATCGATGTGCCGCCGCAGAAGACACCGCGGATGCCCGCGTCC
>JBIIUN010000045.1:0-15851 GCA_044339945.1 Kapaibacterium sp. (SeqCode) | reverse complement strand
GATGCGGCCGCGGCGCCTGTCTGAGTATGCCGGGCAGACCCACATCCTCGCGCCCGGCCAGTTGCTGCGCCGGGCCATCGAGGCCGACCGAATCCAGTCGCTGATCTTCTTCGGCCCGCCGGGCACTGGAAAAACCTCGCTGGCCCAGATCATCGCGGCCCACACGAAGGCGAAGTTCGAGCGCCTCAGCGGCGTGGAGTCCAACGTGGCGGACATGCGCCGGGTGCTGGCCGCCGCCTCGAACCGGCTCGTGAACTCCGGCCAGCCGACGATCCTGTTCGTGGACGAGATTCACCGCTTCAACAAGTCGCAGCAGGATGTCCTGCTGCCGGACGTCGAGAGCGGGGTGGTCAAGCTGATCGGGGCGACGACCCACAATCCGTTTTTCTTCGTCAATTCCCCGCTCGTCTCCCGGTCGCAAATCTTTGAGCTGAAGCCGCTGAGCGAAGGCGAGCTGCTGGCGTTGCTTCGGCGTGCCCTGACCGACGGGGACCGCGGGCTCGGGCACCTGCGGTTGGACGTGTCCGAAGAGGCCCTGGCTCACTTGGCGCGAGTGTCCGATGGGGACGCCCGTAAGGCGTTGAATTCGCTGGAGATTGCCGCCCTCACGACGGAACCGGCGGCGGATGGAATCATCCGGATCGACCTCGCGGTGGCCGAGCAGTGCATCCAGAAAAAGGCCATCGTCTATGACGGCGACGGCGACGCGCACTACGACACGATCAGCGCCTTCATCAAGTCCATGCGCGGCTCCGATCCCGACGCGACCCTCTACTGGCTGGCGAAGATGATTCATGCCGGCGAGGACCCGCGTTTCATCGCCCGAAGAATCTTGGTCCACGCGGCGGAGGATGTCGGTCTGGCCGATCCGATGGCCCTGGTGTTGGCCAATTCCGCCTGCCAAGCCGCGGAAGGAATCGGCTGGCCGGAAGCGCGCATCCCGATCGCCGAGGCGGCGATCTACATCGCGACGGCGCACAAGAGCAATTCGGTGATCACGGCGATTGATGCCGCCCTAGCCGATGTCCGGAACGGACGGACGCTGGAGGTGCCGGCCCACCTCAAGGACGCCCATTACGCGGGCGCCCAGCGGCTGGGCCATGGCGAAGGCTACCAGTATGCGCACAGCTTCGCGGGCCACTTCGTGCCGCAGGATTACCTCGGCGAAGCCCGGCGATATTACGAACCCAGCGATCAGGGCGTGGAAAAGAAGATCCGCGAACGCGTCGAGCGCTGGCGCTTTCTGGCCGCCGAAGCGGCCGCGAACCAAACCAAAGATGGTGTGAAATGAAGAAAACCAAGGCGGAATTGCGCCGGGAAATCCGCACCCGGCTGAAGGAACTCAAGCCGGCATCCGCCTCGACGGATGCCGCCCGCCTGGTGGCGCAAGTTACCAGGCTGGCCGAATGGAAGGCGGCCCAGTCCGTCTTCCTGTTCGTCCCGATGGCCGGGGAACCCGCCGTCGATGTGCTGCTCGAATTGGCCTTGGCAGCCGGGAAACGGGTGGCCGTGCCCGCTTACGAGGCCGAAACCGACTCCTACCTGGCCCGTGAGGTCAAGGTTTCGACCGAGGACCTGGTGACCGGGAAATTTGGGGTCCGTGAGCCACATCGGCGGTGCGCCGAAGTTCCGGTGGGCGCGCTGGACTTCGCCGTCGTGCCGGGCGTAGCGTTCACCCCTGACGGGAAGCGCTTGGGCCGTGGCCGGGGATTCTACGACCGAATGCTGGCTTCCTTCCGGGCGGTGTCCTGCGGCGTCGGGTTGGACGAACAGATCGTGGCCAACATGCCGGTGGAACCGCACGACGTGAAACTCAGTTATGTGGTGACGCCCACGCGGCTCTGGGATTGCCGGGCGAAGCCGACCTGAAACCAAAATGCAGACCGAAAATGTCCTGTTGGCGCTGGGATGTTTGAGTGCCGGCTTCGGAATCACCTACGCGTTCGGACGGGTGAAGGAGCGGGCCCTCAAGGCGGAATTACTGGCCCGGGAACGGGACCAGGAAGGCCGCATGCGCCGGGAGAGCGAGGCGTTGGCCCTGTCGTTCAAGATCGCCGCCCAGGAGCAACTGACCCGCGACCGCGCGGAACTGGAAAAAGCCTTCGCCACGCAGCGGGAAACCTTGGTGGCGGACGAACGGCGCCTCCAGGAGCGCGAAAACCTGGTGACGCGCCAGATTGAGCGCCTCGCGGAGCAGGACCGGGAGGTCCGCCAGCGGAACGAGGATCTGGAAGCGGGCAAATCCGGCTTGGAGAAAGAGCGGGCCGAGGTGCGCCGCCAGACGTCGGAAGTCCGGGCCCAATTGGAGCGCATCGGCCAGCTCGACAGCACTGCGGCCCGGACCGCCCTGCTCAAGGAAATCGAACGGGAGTCGGCCAAGGATGCGGCGGACCTGAGCCGGCACATCCTGGAAGATTCCCGGCAGCGGGCCGAAGTGCAGGCGCGCCGGATTTTGGCGACGGCGCTCCAGCGTTACGCGGGCAGTCACACCTTCGAGACGACCACCGCCACGGTGGCGCTCAGCGGCGACGACATGAAGGGCCGGATCATTGGCCGGGAAGGCCGCAACATCCGGGCGTTCGAGGCCGCCACCGGCGTGACCGTCCTGGTGGACGACACGCCCAACGCCGTGGTCCTTTCCGGCTTTGACCCGGTCCGGCGGGAAATCGCCCGGCAAGCCATGGAACGCCTGATCCTCGACGGCCGCATCCACCCGACGCGGATCGAGGAGGTTGTGGCCGCGGTCTCCGCCGAGATGGAGGCCTTCGTGGAACGGGCCGGCGAGGAGGCGACTTCCCGGGTGGGCATCCCGCCGGTGCATCCGGAGGTGGCTAAAATGCTGGGCCGGCTCCACTTCCGGCATAGCTACTCCCAAAACGTGCTGCAACATTCCGTGGAGGTGGCCCACCTGTGCGGGTTGATGGCCGCCGAACTGGGCGAGAACGTCCAGTCGGCGAAACGGGCCGGGTTATTGCACGACATCGGCAAGGCCATGACCCATGAAGTTGAGGGGCCGCACGCGATCGTCGGTGCCGATTTCATCAAGCGGTATGGCGAGCCGCCGGACATCCTCAACGGGGTTGCGTCCCACCACGACGAGGTGCCGCATGAGAACCTGCTGGGCATCATGGTGGCGGCCGCCGATGCAATCAGCGCCGCCCGCCCTGGTAGCCGGAGCGAGAGCATGACGACTTATCTCCAGCGGCTTGAACGGCTGGAATTGGTCGCCCGGGAGTTTGCCGGGGTGGAAAAGGCCTTCGCCTTCCAGGCCGGTCGCGAACTCCGGGTTTTCGTCCGGCCGGAGGAACTCGACGACAATCAATCCTTCCAGCTGGCCCAGAAGCTCGCCCGCAAGGTCGAGGACGAACTGGTCTATCCGGGCCAGATCCGCATTACGGTGATCCGGGAATCGCGTTCGGTGGAATATGCCAAGTGACCGGCCGGGAACTCCATTTCGCGGCAAACTTGGGATTGGCGGTTGACAGCCATTGTTCACGCGAATAATCGTCACCCGTTCACAGCCGTAACTACCCTACCTAAGTAACCATGTCAGCACTGCCCAGAATCTCCGAAACCGAGTGGGAGATCATGCGCGTCGTCTGGGGCAAGAGCCCCATCACGGCGGCAGAGATCATCGAGGAACTCGCAAAGTCCGATTCCTCCTGGCACCCGGTCACCGCCAAGACCCTGATCAACCGGCTCGTCAAGAAGGGCGCCTTGGGTTTCGACCAGGAAGGCCGGGCTTACCTTTACCGGCCGCTCGTCAGCGAGCAGGACTGCATCAGCGCGGTCAGTTCGTCTTTCATCGAACGGGTGTTCGGCGGCTCGCTTTCCGGCTTGGTGGCCCATTTCGTCGAGGGCCGGAAGCTTTCGCCCAAGCAGTTGCGGGATTTGCGCAAGGTGATGGACGAGAAGTGACCGGCGCCCGCAGCGGCCCCGCCTGAAACATGGAAGCCTCCTTCATCGCGGAGTTCTTGGGACAGCTGGTCCGGGCGACCGGGCAGGCATCATTCCTCGCGCTGGTGATCTGGCTCGTGATCCACGCGTTGGGCGAACAGCTCAATCCCGAGTGGCGTTGCCGTCTCTGGCTGTTGGCCATCGTTCGCCTTGCCTGGCCGGTTTCGCTGCCCAGCCCCGTCAGCCTGTTCAATTTGGTCGTGGCCCCGGCCAGTTGGGCCGGGCCGGAACATTCTTCCCGGTATCTCGCCGACGAACTGCTGGCCCAGCTTGAACTTAATCTTGAGCAGCCGTGGGTCGCGATGGTCTGGGCCGTCGGGGCGGGCGCCCTGCTGTTCCGGGCACTGCTCGCGGCCGGTTGGGCGTTTTGGGTAAGGGCGACGGCGCGGCCGTTGGCATCCTGGGACGCATGGTGGCTCTTGCAGGAATGCAAGGGGGTGTTGGGTGTGGCTGATTCGGTAGCGATCCTGGAGTCGGCCCGCGTCAAGAGCCCCTGCCTCCTCGGGCTCTTCCGGCCGGCACTGATCCTGCCTGCCGGCCTGTCCGCTGAACTGGCACCCAACGAGCTCCGTTTGATCATGCTGCACGAGCTGGCCCATCTGCGGCGACGGGACCTCGCCCTGAATTGGGTGCTGGCGGCGGTTGAAACCATCCACTGGTTCAACCCCGTCGTTTGGTCGTTGACCCGCAAGATTCGCGACGAACGGGAAGAGGATTGCGACGCCCGGGCCTTGGCCACCCAACCGCAGGCGTGCCGCGAATACGGTGAAGTGCTCCTCAAGCTGCTCGAACGCGATGCCGGCACCGGCACCCCGGCCATGGCCACGGCGTTGCTGGGCGAGGCCGAAGATGACGTCGCCCCCTTGCGGCATCGGCTGCACGCCATCATGAAGTTCCGGCCAGGCAGCCGTCGCTGGGTGGTCGGCTTCTGCACGTGGCTGGCGGTCGCATTGGTGGGGCTCACGGACCCCGTTTCGTCGGCCCCCGCGGAGGTTGCCGGCAATGTCCGTGCGGCGGCAAAGCCCGTCGTCTGAGCCGGTTCAACGCGGTTCGCCCGGCCCAGGGAAATTGCCCCCCAGAGCTTCCACATCCACGGTGCCGGCCTTGGCGGCCTTCAGCCGGATCGTCCGGGTTCCTTGCCGGGCGTATACGGTGCTCTCCAGCCGGTAGGAAACAGTCTTCGACTCGAACATCCGGTGAAAGGACCGGATGAGCCGGAAGGTGCTCAGGTGGACGGCCACATCTTGGGTGGTCGTCGCGAGGCGCGGCACCTCCGCCTCCTGATTGCTCAGGCCTTGGCCGACGTAGACGTCGTTGAGGTAAATCTTGTGGCTTCCGCCGGTCACCTTCAGCGCTTCCGGCGATCCGTTTTGCAGCCGGATCGTGAAGTTTAGGGCGGCTTCTCCCAGGCCACCACCGCCGTCCCGCGGTGCCGCTATGTTCACCAGACTGACGTCGAAGGCGCCGTCCTCCTGGGGCGTGGCGCAACCCGGCGCGAGGAGCGCGGCGGCGAACAGAACCGCCCAAGACAGGCGCGGAGACGGGGATTTCATGGGATGGGAATCAATTGTTGTTGGGAATGTCCGGGGCGGGTAGCGATTTCTCGGTCCGGCGTTCGACGAAGAAGGACTTCAGCATCCCGGCGCATTCGTCGCGGCGAACCCCGGCGGTAATGTCGCACCGGTGGTTGAGCGTCGGAAATTGGAGCAAGTTCAGCGCCCCGCCGGCGGCCCCGCCCTTGGCGTCGGGCGCGCCGAACACGACGCGGTCCAGCCGGCAGTGGACGATGGCACCGGCGCACATGGGGCAGGGCTCCTTGGTCACGTAGAGGGTGCAGCCTGTCAGCCGCCAGTCACCGATCGCGCTTTCGGCTGCGGTCAGCGCCAGCATCTCCGCGTGGGCGGTGGCGTCCTTCAGCAGCTCCACTTGGTTCCAGGCCCGGGCGATGATCCGCCCCTCGAAGACCACGACCGCGCCCACGGGCACTTCGCCGGCGGCATACGCCTTCGACGCCTGCCGGAGGGCTTCGCCCATGAAATGCGCGTCCAATTCGGCGAGGGCTTCCAGGTTCATCGGGCGGCCGGCGGCGAGGATTGTTCCAACGTCCAGACGTTCTGTCTGCCGGCGTGGCAATGGCAGTGGGCGGCGAAGAAGCCGCCTCGATGTTGCCAGAACAGCGGCCAGATCCGTTCGCGATCGGTCGCCGGAATCGCCAGCGCGCCGACGGCGGCCCGGTCGAAGAAAGCAAAGTCGCCCTCGGGATGCGCCGGCGGCACGACTGTGAGCTCGGGACGGATCTCGAAGAGGAACATTAGCCAGTGCGCCTGCCCTTCGTAGCCGTGCTCGCTGATGAGCCCGGTCAGGTGCAGGTCGTGCGGTTGCAGCCGCAGGCCCAGTTCCTCGTGGGCTTCGCGGCACGCACAGGCGAACGGTGATTCCCCGGTTTCCGTCTTCAGCTTCCCACCGGGCGGCGACCACAGGCCGGCGTTCGGCTCGCGCCGGCGCTGGAGCAGCAGCACTTCGTCCTGCGCGTTGAAGCCGTAGAGCAGGGTGGCGATGCGGTAGGGCAGGTTCACGGCGGAATCAGCCGATGAACGAGCACACGTATTCGCAGATGCCGGCGGTCACCTCGATGTCGAAGCCGGATTTGGCCGGCACATCGAAGTGCTGGCCGCCGGCGTAGCAGGCGACGTTGGCCTGGCCATCGAGCTTCACCACGCAGGCGCCGGCGACGATTTCCATGCGCTCCGCCTTGTCGGTGCCGAAATGGAAATTGCCCGGATAAATCAGGCCGAGGGTCTTCTTGGAACCGTCGGCAAACAGGATGGAATGGCTGACCACCTTGCCGTCGAAATACACGTTGGCCTTGGCGACAGCGGTGACGTTCTTGAATTCAGTCGGTGCGGACATCGGCCGGAGGTTCCCGGAAGAAGCCGCCGGGATGCAAGTGCCGGCGTGACTCGGGACCGCGCTCCCGCCTTGCGTGCGGGCCGGCCCCGTCCCTAGCGTCCGGGCACATGAGCACGCTGGTTTTGGCAGGCGGTCGGGTCGTTGATCCGGCCTCGGGATTCGATGCGGTGGCGGATGTCGTTCTCCACGATGGCAAGGTGGCCGCCGTGGGAGCCGGTGCCGGGGCGGCCTATCCGGGAGCGGAACGGCTGGATGTTTCCGGCAAAGTCGTCTGCCCGGGGCTGATAGACCTGCACGTTCACCTGCGCGAACCCGGCCAGACCAAGAAGGAGGATATCGTCACCGGCGCGAATTGCGCCGCCCGCGGCGGTTTCACGACCGTCGTCTGCATGCCGAACACCTCTCCCGCCATCGACAATCCCGGCACCGTCGCGCTCATCCAGGACAAGGCTCAGCAAGCCTGCGTCCGGGTCGAAGTCACCGGTGCGCTGACCAAGGCGATTTCCGGCGAGGAACTGGCCCCCATCGGCTCGCTGGCCAAGGCCGGCATCGTCGCCCTGACCGATGACGGCAAATGCATCCAGAACAACGAGCTCATGCGCCGCGCCTGCGAATACGCCCGCATGTTCGGCCTGCCGGTCATGGACCATTGCCAGGACTACGGCCTCGTCACCGACGGCGTGATGCACGAGGGTCATTACTCGATGCGGCTGGGCCTGCGCGGTTGGCCGGCGGCCGGTGAGGAAATGATCGTCGCCCGCAACATCCTGCTCGCCGAACAGACCGGGACCCACATCCACTGCCAGCACCTCAGCAGCGCCGGCAGCGTGCGCCTGCTGCGCGAGGCCAAGTCCCGCGGCGTGCCCGTGTCCGGCGAAGGCTGCCCGCACCACTTCACCCTCACGGACGCCAGCATCGCCGGCAGCGAAGAGTTCTGGAAAGCCGACGGCGCCGAGCTGGCGAAGCGCTTCTTCGGCGCCCACGCGCTGCCCGCCTGGCCGAGTTACCACACACACTTCAAGATGAACCCGCCTCTCCGCTCCGCCGCGGACCGGGCCGCGATCCTGGACGGCTTGGCCGACGGCACGCTGGAGATCATTTCCAGCGACCACGCGCCGCACACGGAGTCCGAGAAGGAAGTTGAGTTCGACTACGCGCCGTTCGGAATCCTTGGGCTGGAGGTGGAGTTGGCGCTGTCGCTCATGGCGTTGCATAACACTGGCCGGTTGCCGCTGCCGCAGTTGCTGGCGAAGCTCACCTGCAACCCCGCCAAACTGCTCCGCTTCAACGATGGTCGTGGCGAGCTCAAGGTTGGCGGCGCGGGCGATGTCACCGTCATCGATCTCGACCGCGAGTGGACCAGCGACCGGGAACAAACGGCGAGCAAGTCCCGCAACAACCCCTTTCACGGCTGGCGCATGAAGGGTAAGGCGGTCCTCACGGTTGTTGGTGGCAAGGTTGTGTATCGGGAGAGCTGAATCCGCGCGTGTTGCCGATGAAGGGGAAACGACACCCGGGCAGTTCGCTGATGATGCTGCTGCTGTTCGCCCTGTTTTGGTCAGGGCTCACGCTGGTGGCGTTGTCGGCCGCGCTGTGGGGAAGTGGGCAACAGTTGTTGACCTACCGATTCGTGGAGACTCAGGGAGAAATCTTGGAGAGTGAGGTCGTAGATCAGGGAAAGACCGACGGATTCCGGGTTAGCTACCGCTACTCCCACAAAGGAACTTCCTATGAAAGCACCCGCCTTCGCTACGGCGGCGGCAATGGCGAAAGCGGTGACTGGGCCATCAAAATGAAGGCCCAATTTGCCGCTGGCTCGAAAATCCCCGTGTTTCTGGATGCATCTGCTCCCAACAACGCGGTTTTGGTTCGGGGCATCGAAGGTGTGGACCTCTTTGCGCTGCAGTTTCTCACCCCGTTTGCCGTGGTGATGTTGGCTTTGTGGAGGGAGGTCATTCGGATGGTGCAACGGCGGATAAGCCTGACGACAACAGTGTTGGAGTCGCTCACTACTGCCCGCGGCGAATTGCTTGGGGCGGCAACTCATCGACCACTGGAAGGCGCCCTCACTTTCCTAGCGCTGGCGTCGTTTCTGGGCTGTTTTCCCATAGTCTTCACCGTCGGATTTCATCCGCCGCTGGGCTTCGCCCTCGGCAGTTGGGCGCTGTTGCTTTTGATTGCCGGTTTCGGGGGCATGCTCGCGGCCCGGGTGAAGCAGCCGGATTGGCAACAGGCGAAGCTGGACTACGCTCGTCGCGCGTTGGTTTTGCCCGCTTTGAACCAGCGTCGAGGCGAGCGTAACGCCGCTACGATCGCGTTTTCTGACATCGAGAGTGTTTCCGTGGTTTCCCGGAGTGCGTCCGGCCTCGAGACCGAGGAAGTGGGGCCGTTCTTTCTCCGAATCCAAGCCCATCAATCGGCCGCGCACGAACTGGGTGACTGGCCTCAACGGACGGACGCGGAGTTGGTCGCCTCGTTGCTGGTCAGTGCGGTGGGAACTCCTCCGGCCAAGAACGCTTCGGCAGGGGCGACGGTGGCCGAATGAGGACTTATTGCTTCGGCTTCTGCGCCTGGTCGAGCACCTGCTGAAACCGCTCCATGAACGCCCGTTCGTTGGCGAGCATCTCCTGCGTGATCTCGACCTCAACGGTCCCCTGCTTGGCGCGGGTGGCGAGAAGTTCCTGCGCATTCTTCAGGTGATCGCGCTGCTGCGCGGCGAGGTCCTTCAGCGTCGCCATGGTGCTGTGGATCATTTCCAGCTCGTGAGAGAGGCTGTCGATCTTGCCGGTGATGGCCGGAGTCTGGGCGGCGTGCAGAGAACGGCTGAGGTCTTCGCCGAGCGCCTTGAGCCCCTCGCCCAGTTGGGCACCGACCCGTTCGAGATTTGCGGCGGCGGCGTTCGCCACCATAGGAACCTCACTGGAGGCGGGCGCAGGGGCGGCAAGCACACGGCCCAACCGCTCTTCCAACGTGGTGCGTAGCGATTCGAGGCTCTGGCCGATGGAGCCCAGATCCAATGTGATTGGCGCCTGTGGCCGTGACGCGGCGGCGGCGACGGTGGTGCGAAGGGATTCCAGACTCTGCCCCAGCGAACTCACGTCGAGCACGACGGGCTCCTTGGGCTTGGCGGCGGCGCTGGCCAGCGTGTTCTGGATGGATTCGAGGCCCGTCTGGAACAACGAAAGCTGGGCCACGACGCGGCCGACGGGGTCGTTCTGGTCGGTGCCGCGGGTGAACTGGTTTCGCTGGAAGGTCTTCTTGATGTCGGCCCAGCGCGCGGCCTCGTCGGGTTTGAGCTCGCCGATGAGTTCCTTGAAGCGGAGCAGGTTTGCCTCGGCGCCGGTGGTGAGCGTCTGCGATTCGCCCCGGTAGTGGCCGATGACGAGCGCGCGGACCTCGTCGTCGTTCATGATGGCGACGACCTTTTCCGCGAGGCGGTTCATGTTGCGGTAGGAGCCCTGGAGCTTGAAGGCGGGCTCGGTGCGGAACTCGTCGGCCTGGCCGGCGGAGGCGATGTATTCCTCGTTCACCCGCATGACGACGTCGCGGATGGCCACGAGCTTCTTCATGACGGAGAGCACTTCGTCCAGCTCCTGCGCGGAATAGGTTCCTTCCAATCCCTCGGCCGTGCGTTGGCCGGTCTCGGCCATGCGGACGAACGCGCGGATGTCGGCCTGGCTGCGCACGGCGAGCGGCGCGAGCACGGCGTTGGAGGTGACGGCGTTCTCTAGGTAACTCGCCTTGAACCATTCGGCATTGGCACCGACCACGTCGCCCAGGTTGTAGGTGTCGGCGCGGTTCGCGAGCATGTCGGGGATTTTGAACTTCTGCCCGCTCTCGGTGTAGGGGTTGCCCGCCATGACCACGACGACTTTCCGGCCGCGCAGGTCGTAGGTGCGGGGCTGCTTGCGCCAGACGCCTTCGATCTTCCGCTGTCCGTCGCAAAGGGAGATGAACTTCTGGAGGAACTCCGGGTTGCAGTGCTGGATGTCGTCGATGCAGATGAGCGCGTTGTCGCCCATCTCCAGCGCGAGGTTCAGCTTGGAGATCTCCTCGCGTGCGGCGGCGTTGGGCGCCTCCTCGGGATCGAGCGAAGTGACGGCGTGGCCGATGGCCGGGCCGTTGATCTTCACAAAGACGATACCAAGCCTGCTGGCGACGTATTCGAGCAGCGTGGTCTTGCCGTATCCGGGCGGGGAAATGAGGAGCAACAACCCCATCAGGTCGGTGCGCTTGGCCGCGCCCGCCGCGCCGATCTGCTTGGCGAGGTTGTCGCCGACCATCGGGAGATAGACGCGGTCGGTGAGCTGGTTGCGGACGAAGGACGACAGGACGCGCGGCTTGAATTCGTCGAGCCGGAGCCGCTTGCGTTCGCGTTCGAGCAACTGGCCCTTGAGCCGATGGTAAGCCTCGAAACGCGGCACGGCCTCGCTCTCGAAACGGCGCAGGCGCGCGGTGAAGTCGAGGTAGTCGAAGGTGTAGCGGTTGGCCTCGATGCGCGGATGCGCGCCGCGCAGGGCTTCGAGCACGCGACGGGATTCGGCGTGGACCGGCGTGCGCGGCAGGGCGTCGCCGCAGAAGAGGATGGCGGTGGATTCTTCGAGGTGTGACGTCCCTTCTCCCGTAGCCGCCGACGTGAGTCGGCGCTGATCCACGGAGCCAGATGGCGCGGACTCACGTCCGCGGCTACCGGACAGCAGAAATCCCTTCACCCAGTCGCGCACCTGCTCCAACTCGCTGGAGGGATGTCCGTTCAACGCGGCGCGGGCCGCGGCGAAGGTGTCGTCGTGGCCCTTGGCGACGAGGTGTTGTTGGAAGGCCGTGGCCAACTGATCGGCCTCGCGGGTGACGGTGAACGACTCGCTGTCGCTCAGTTCGTGGAACAGGTATTCGCCGGCCTCGTTGGCCAAAACCTCGGGGTAGAGCGGCTGGCCCTTCAGGAACTCACCGATGAGTTTCTGGAGCGCAAAGATGTAATCCTGCTGGACGGGATCGCCGGGGAAGAGCCGGTTGCGTTCGCCGAAAGCCTTGAGCTTGGCGGTCCAGAGCGTGCGGGTTTCCGCGGGGCAGAATCGGCTCCAGTAAACCACGGCGCAGGCCCGGGCCTCGGGACGGAACCGCGCGCGTTGCAGCGCCAGATGCGTCTTCGCCAGCACGGTGAAGATGCGGGCGCCGTCGAGATCGTGCAGGCCCTTGGTGTAGCCGTCTTGGTAACGGGCGGCCATGAACTCCTGCACGGCGGCGAGGCGCTGGTCTTCGGTGAGGGCGAGGAAGGTCTCGAGGCTGGCTAGTGGGACAGGCATCTTGCCTGTCTCCCGGGCTTCCAGCCCGAGTGAATTCTTTTCAGGGGCTGGAAGCCCCTGCGACAGGCTGGAAGCCTGTCCCACTACCAGCATCTGCCACGCGAGATACTCGGCGCGGTAAACCTCCGCGTTCTCCGAGATCACTTCCTGATCCCAGACCTGCCGCGTGGCCAGGTAGTCCGCGTCGGTGATCGCGTCGAAATACTTCGTGCTCGTCAGATGGAAGTGCGGCTGGCCGTCCCGCTGGACGATGGTGAGGTCGAGCGGCTGCGTGTTGACGTTGAACTTGTGTTTGCCGAGCTGGATGACGGCCGTGCCGTCCACGAACAGCTCCTGCTTGTCCTTGAGCTGCCGCACCGCGTCCTGCTGAACGGTCTTGAGCCGGCCTTGCAGGTCGTCGGCCTTCACCGAATCGCCCAGCTCCAGCAACTGCTCGATCGTCTCGCGGACCTTCGCCGTCATCAGATCCGACGCCATGTAGGTGTGGATCTCATCCAGCGACTTGAACCCGGCGAGGCGGTTCTGGACGACCTTGAGGATGCGTTCCGCGGCGGTCAGGAGCGCGCCGGCGCGTTTGTTGCGCTGCTCGACGAGCGCGATCTTCCGCTGCTCGAAGGCTTCGTAGAACTCGGTGCGGCGGTCGGAAAGCTGGACGGTGTATTCGTCGAAGCCGGCGAACGCGCCCTCCATCTCCTCCAACTGGACGGTGAGGCGGTTGAGATACTCGTCGCACTTCTCCGGCGTGTCGCAGAGGTCGAGGTAGCTGGAGGCGGACTGGCCGAGAAGCTTGAGCTGCGCGTTGAACTGCGCCGCGCTTTCCGAGGCCACGAGCGCCTGGAGATGCTTCTTCAGCGCGGCCTTGACCTGGTTCAGCGTCGAATAGACCGCCGTGATGCTGTCGATGATGCGCGTCGTCTCGGTCGCGTCGTCGATCTTCAGGCTGTTGACGATCTCGATGAGCATCTCCAGCTCGCCGCCCGCGTCGGCCACGGCCTTCTCCAGCTTCCGGCCGTCGGCCACCTTCGCGACCTTGTCCACGGACGCGAGATGTTCGGCGGCCTGCTTGCGGTAGGGTTCGAGAGCTTCAGGCTTCAGCAGGAACTTCACGCACTGCGCGGAAAGTTCGCCGAGCTGGGCAGTCACGGCCTGTTCCAGCGTCTCGATGGCGGCAACGTCGATGTAACGGACCTCGCGCGTGGTGATCAGCTCGCCACGGAGATGGCGCAGCGCGGCGAGATTGTGGACGAAGTCCTCCAGCTTGGAGAACGCCGCCCGGCGCGCCGCCTGGAAGCGCTCTTCGCAACGCTTCTTCACGTCGGCCAGCTTCAGGACGGCCTCGTGTTGGAGCCGGCGGACCTTGGCGAATTCATCGACCGCCTTGTCCGCGATCTCGCGGAGCTGCTGGAGCGCGTCGTTGATCTGGAACCCGTCCGCGCTGGCGAGCCACGGATAGGCGTCGAGCATCGCGGTGCAGCGGCGGACGAGGTCGGAATACAGCTCGGCGTAGGGCGTCTCCTTGCCGGCGAGCGTCAGCACCTCGTTGCATTCGGCGAGACAGCGGACGACGTCCTTGTTGCCGACCTGGTAGAGGAACGTGTCCTTCTGCCCGGCCGGTTCGTGGCCGAGCTGGTAGAAGGGCGTCTGGCGAAGCTGGATCTGGTGGTGCTTCTGCGGCACGTCGTCCGCGCGGAAGAGGATGAGCTGGCCGTTGGGAAACAGCGCGAAGCCGTGGCAGGCGATGCGTTCCTCCACCTTCTGCTCGATCAGCCGGTAGGGCAGCAGGACGTATTCGCCGGAAGCACGGCCGTAGAAGACGTAGAGCGAATCCTCGCCATTGGGCGAATGGACCACACGCTCCAGGACCAGCCCGGTTTCCTTCGCGTCGAAGCGCTTCAGCTCGCCGGTGCCGAGGTAATAGCCGTCGGGGAAGATCAGCCCGTGTTCCTCCGGCAGCCGCACGCAAGCGTCGCCGATGGAATCCACGCGGACGACCGAACGGAGCTTCTCGTTGAAGATGAAGTAGCGCGCGGCGGTTTCCTTGTAGGGCCGGATCTTCAGCAGGATCAGATGGTCCAGCTCGGCGAAGGCGATCTCGGCGTCGTCCACCTTCTGGTGCCGGTCGTCCACGGGCTCCGAGTAGATGCCCTCGCCGGTGGCGGTGTTGTCCTCGACCTTGATGGTCAGGTCGCCGCCGACGCATTCCACGAAGACGCGTTCCGCGATGGAAACGTGCGGATGGTCGCCGTAGCGGTAGGACTCGCGGTCGGGCGTCTGCCAGCGGAAGTCGTGCGTGGCCGGATAACCGACGCGGCGGTATTCGGCCTCCGCGCGGCCGTCGAGGTAGCGGAGGTTGCCGTCGTTGAAGGCCCACTTGAAGACGGCGTAGTCGTTGAGCGACGCGCCGGTGCCGAACTTCGCGTAAAGATTCCCGCCGATGACGGCGAACTTCCGGAACGTCGTCTTCTCATAGACGTTGTAGAGCCGCTTGAAGTCGGTGACGAACTGCTTGTCTTGGAGCGGCTCCAGTGACTCCTCCTTGAACCCGCCCGTGGCCTCGTCGCGCCGGTAGATGGCGAAGACATCCGCCAGATCCATCTCCTTCTTCAGGCCGAAGCGGACATTGAAGGCGAAGAGAAACCGGCCATGCCCGAGCTGGACCATGTCGCGCGGCATGCAGTTGTGCGCGGTGGTGACGCGGTCGGCCTGGAGCAGCTTGGATTCGATCCGCCCGAAGACCTCCTGCCGCCGGGCGTCGAGCTTGCCCATGCGCTCGCGCAACGTCGCCGAGTTCGCCGCCAACCGCTGCCGGATGATCTCGTAGGTCGCACCGGCGAGGGCGGAGGGCTGCGCCGGCGCGGGCGAGGCGGCGGCCGGGGCGGATGGAGTGGGGTCAGCCATGGGTCGGCGGGGAAAGGCGGGGTGCGTGTGGCGGACGGGCGGACAGGTAGCAGCCTGAAAGGCTGCCAGCCATTAGCCGGGGGTTGAGGCGAGCCGTGCGAGCCGATACCCCCGGAACCGAGGGCATAGAAGCCCTGCACCCTGAAGGGGTGCCAGAAGGCCGGCCCAGATCGTGTCGGACGAAGTTCGAGCCTCTGGCACCCCTTCGGGGTGCCATTCATCTTGATTGAGCTGACCGGGGGTGTCGCTGCGCTCAACCCCCGGCTAATGGCTGCCACGCCTCCGGCGTGGGAAAGGCGAAATCCCAGTTCTGCAGCGTTACGAATCCGCCAATCCTCAGGTTTTGTGAACCGAACGTGGCACATGGTCAGAGTCCCCTATAGGCAGAGTCGCAGTGGCCGCATTGGCACTTGGTTTGCCACGCGGTTCCGCTCTCAAGCTTTGTCACACAGATGATTTGCGTGCATTTCGGACAAGTGATCTCAACGGGGATTGAACATTGGAACTCCGATAGTGCGTTAAGAACTGAGCGTTGAGGTTCAGGCAGATTCTCAAAATCAGCGCGGATGCGCCTCCTCTTCTCTGCCTCACTCGGGGTCGTCATCGCCAATTGATCCTCGTGGGCCAAATCACGCCTTCACCACCGTCTCCGCCTTCACCTCGCCCAAGCCCTTCTCCTTCACCAGCGCGAGGGCGGACTTGATGGTGGCCTTCACGCCGGCGTCGTCGGTGGAGGCGACGAGTTTGGCGAGCAACGCGGACAGCGTGAGGTTCTTCAGGTCC
>JBIIUN010000414.1:0-4503 GCA_044339945.1 Kapaibacterium sp. (SeqCode) | reverse complement strand
TAGTAGTCCGATTTGAAGCGGACCAGCGGGTCGCCCTTCGACTCCAGGCCGCACTCGTAGGTGGCGTTCTTGTGCGGGCCAGGCTTCTGCGGGGAATACGCGATGGCCCAAAGACGGGCCAAGCCGAGCGGAACAAACGGGAAAGCCACGGCCACGAAGAAAAAGACCGTCAGAAACAGGTAAGGGTGCGAATTCATGGTCACGACCGCTCGAAGGTTACCCGGATGGATCCCGCGACTGGCTCAGGACGAGCCCGCCAAATCCGACCCCCGAAGACTATCGGCCACGGCTCGGAGTTCCAATCACGAACTGCCCTTCAACGACAGTTTGTTGCCGCCCGCCAGCAGGTTGCCGGTGGCCGCACCTACAGATCCTGGTAACGGACGAGTTCGATTCCCCGCTCTTGGATGAGCGCCCGAACGTTCGGGCTGAGCAACGCCTCCAACTCGTGGGCGTGTTCGTCTTCGTCCGGATGCAGGTAAACCTCGAAGGTGCCGGGAAAGAGGTTTTCCACCAACCGCAGGAGGTATTTCTCGTCCATGCGCCCCCGCTGGAGCAGCCCAAAAACCAAGTCCGTGTGCTTGATGCCACGTCGCTCCAAGGGTCCCACGGTCCGGCGGGCCAACCCGGAGTAGATCAACGATTTCGACAGCCGGTAGAAATAACGGCCCCAAGCCATCCGGAGATTGGTCAGCAGCGGGTCCCGCGGCACCCGGACTCGGGAGATGCCCCACTTGTGATAGTCGCGCCGGATCGCGTCGAAGGCCGTCGGGTGAACGTGAAAATTCAGGTGCCCGTTTACGTGGTCCATCGGCAGGCCGGTCAGCCGGAAGCGTTTGATCTGGGCGTCGATCTCCTGCCGGATCGGCGCGCGCAGGCCGGGACTCACGAGGTAACTGAACCCGGCGAGCAGGGCCGAATCGTTGAACTCCTGGTGCGGACTCACCAAGCCATTGAGCTCGGTGCCCTTCAGCACGGACCGCCCCCGGACCAGCACCAAATGCAGGCCGACGCCGAGTTGCGGGTTCCGTTTGGCCAACTCGACCGCCTCGTCCGACTGGGAGCCAGTCACGACCAAGCTGGCGCTTGTCAGGATGCCTTCGCGATGGGCGCGCTCAATGGCCCGATTTGTCGACCTCGACGTCCCGAAGGCGTCGGCGTTGACAATCAGGCGGATCTTTTTTGAATCGGTATCGGTCCCCATACGCGGCGAACGGAAGGCCAGTCTTAACGCGGCACCACGCGAGGAAAATGAGCCCCAGCTTAAGCCCTTTTCCCAGCCGGACGGGTCGATGGTCCAGCACGGGAAAGCCTTCTCGTTCCAACTTGGCCAGGAGCCGCCAGTAGACACTGCCCATCAGCTCGGCGGCAACCATTGCTTTCCGGTCGCCTTCCGGCAGGAGTCGCCGCGCCTCGCCGTAAAAGCCCTTCGCCCGGGCAAAA
Organism: Kapaibacterium sp. (SeqCode); assembly: GCA_044339945.1. Taxonomy (GTDB): domain Bacteria; phylum Verrucomicrobiota; class Verrucomicrobiia; order Limisphaerales; family UBA9464; genus CAIWAH01. The sequence goes on along the minus strand of JBIIUN010000414.1, from coordinate 3,060 downwards.
ACCGCTTCGCACACCCGCCCAAACTCGGCCGAGGCGCGACGGTTCAGGACGTCTTCGGCCCGGACCCCGCAGCGGTCCAACTCCTCCTGCGGCAAATAGATCCGACCGCGCAGGGAATCATTCCCGACGTCGCGCAGGATGTTGGTGAATTGCAACGCCTTGCCGAGGGCCACCGCGTAGTCCCGACAATGGGGATCGCGGTAACCGAAGATTTCGATGCTCAGGAGCCCGACGACCGACGCGACATGGTAGCAATAGCGCTCCAGCGTGGCGTAATCCGGGTAACGCAGGGTTTCCAGGTCCATTTCCACGCCGTCGAGCAAGGCCTCGAACAGCTCCTGCCGCAGGCCAAATTCGCGGATGAACGGTTGCAACTCCCGGTTGACCGGCATCAGCGGGGAATCGCCCCGGCAGGCCGCCTGGATGTCCTGTCGCCACGCGGCCAAGGACTTGCGTCGCTCGGGAATGGAAACCGAATCCTCGTCCGCCACGTCGTCGACTTCCCGGCAAAACGCATACAACGCGCTCATGGCGTCCCGTTTGCGCTCCGGCAACAGGATGAAGGCCAGCGCCAGATTCGAGGCGCTCTTGCGGGTAATCTGGGAACTGACCTCGGTGCTCACAGCGGGGGCTTGGAGGACTCTCCGGCGCCCAGGGGCGGCAACCCACCGACCTCCGCCCGGGTCGGATTACGGCTGCGGCGCTTGTCCTTGCGCCGACGGCGACGCCGCCCGTCGCTTTCCCGGGGCGCGGCCTCCACCAAGGCACCGCGGCCGGGATCGCGGTCCGATTTCCGGAAAAAAACCGCCCAAATCACGCACAACACCCCGATGGCACCCACGATGATCAGCGTGATCGTCGCGCTCCCGAGCGAGTGCCGCCCCACGCTGTCGAAGGCAACCCCGGCGCCGGAGGCGGAGGAGCTTGGCAACTCCGGCAAGGCGGCCAGCATCAGGTTAAAATTCGGCAAACTCATCGTCCCGCTGAGGTTGGCGAGGAATCGGAGTCCTCGTCAACGGTTCCATCAATCGTGACGCTCAGCCGGCTCATTCGATAGCGCAGGGCGTGGCGGGAAAGTTCCAGTTGCTGGGCCGCCCGGGTCAGGTTGCCGCCGCACCGCTCGATCGCCGCCAGGATGAGCTCCCGTTCGAATTGGACCAGGGCTTCGCTCAACGAAATGGGCCCGTCGAGCTTGGGCGGCTGGACGCCCGGGCGCCCCGGCGTCACCTCACCCTGCCGGAGGCGGGATTCGACCTCGAAATCGGGCAGGCTGGTGGGCCGGATCACGTCGGTCACCTCCAGGATGACGGCCCGCTCGAGGACATTGCGCAGTTCGCGGACGTTGCCGGGCCACGAATGCGCCTGGAGCGCCGAACATGCGGGTTCGCTGATTGCCGTGATCGGTTTGCCCAACCGGAACGCGAACAGCCGGAGGAAATGTCCGGCCAACTGGATGACATCGGCCCCCCGTTCCCGCAGCGGCGGCGGGCGGAATTGCATCACGTTGAGGCGATGGAAGAGGTCTTCCCGGAATTCCCCGGCCCGGATGGCATCCACGATGTTCCGGTTGGTGGCGGCGATCAGGCGGACGTTGACCTGCAATTCCTGGGTGCCACCCACCCGGGTGAAGGTGCCGTCCTCGAGGAACCGCAGCAGCTTCGCCTGCAAGGGCCGGCTCATGTCCCCGATTTCGTCGAGGAAGATGGTGCCGCCGTCGGCTTCCTCCACGTAACCGCGCTTGGTGCGATGTGCGCCGGTGAACGCTCCCCGTTCGTAACCGAACAGCTCGGATTCGAGCAACGTCTCCGGAATCGCCGCGCAATTGAGCCGGACGTAGGTCTGTCCCGCCCGCTTGCTGAGGGAATGGAGCGCGCCCGCGATCAGTTCCTTGCCGGTGCCGCTTTCGCCCAGGATCAGGACCGTCGCGTCGGTCGGAGCCACCGTCTTGATCAGGTCCCGCAGCTCCCGGATTTTCGGGCTTTCGCCGATGATCTGCTCCAGCCGGTAGGATTCGCCGGCGCGGGCCTTCAGGGCCGCGTTCTCGGCGAGCAAGAGGTGGCGTTCGCCGCAGCGCTTGACCGCGTGGAGCAGTTCCTCGGGGTCGAAGGGCTTCGCCAGGTAGTCGATGGCGCCATTCTTGATCGCTTCGACCGCCAGCTTGGGCGTGGCGTAGGCGGTCATGATCAGCACCGGCAACTCCGGCTTCCGCTTCCGCACTTCCTTCAGGAACTCGTAGCCGCTCATGCCGCCCAGCCGGGCGTCGCTGACCACCATGAAGAGGTCCTCGGCGTCGAGCAGCTTCAGGCCGGCCTCGGCGGAATCAGCGGCGCGGACCGCGTAACCCTCGCCCGCCAGGACGGTTTCGAGGGACAGCCGCATGTTTTTCTCGTCATCAACGATGAGCAGGGGGGGCAGCTTCATTTTCGGATTCGGAACAGGGAACGGGCCGGCAAAAGGATGGTGAAACAGGTGCCCCGGCCAAGCTCGGAGGTCACCGTGGCCCGGCCGCCGTGCATCTCGGCGTTGTGCTTCACGATGGCGAGGCCGAGGCCGGAGCCCTTTTCCTTGGTGGTGAAGTAGGGCTCGAAGATCTTCTCCAGGTTCTCCGCCGGAATGCCCGGTCCGGAGTCGGCGACCGTCACCTCGATGTTGAGGTCCGCTCCGCCTCGCGCCCCGACGGTGAGGGTTCCCTTCCCGTCCATCGCCTCGCGCGCGTTGGTGAACAGGTTCCGGAAGATTTCCATGAAATGAACCTTCGCGCCCAACAACGCCGGCAGGCCCAGGTCGTAGTGCCGGACGACCTGGGTCTCGAACTTCGCCGCCGGCGGGAAAACCTCGTTCAACGCCTCGTCGAGCAACTGCGGGATCGTGATCCGTTCGACCCGGCCCTCGGCCAGCTTCGCGTAGCCCATCAGCTCCGTGATGATGCGGTCCGACCGGTCCACTTCCTCGCGGATGATGGCGATCTGCTGGGTGATGGTTTTGCCCTCCTTGACGGTCCGTTGGAGGTTGTAGGCCGCATTGTTGATGATCCCGAGCGGGTTCTTCAATTGGTGGGCG
>JBIIUN010000413.1:0-4512 GCA_044339945.1 Kapaibacterium sp. (SeqCode) | reverse complement strand
CTCTCCCCGGGGGAGAGGGCCGGGGTGAGGGCGGGCGCCCTTCCATCGGCCAATCCATTTTCCACAGCGACGGGATGTTCGCGAAGTAGATGCCCTCGCGGGTGGCCAAGACGCCGGCGGCGGTGCCGTCCACGGCGTTGGTGAAGCCGGTGGCGAGGATTTCCGTGTGGTCAGCGCGGCCGTCACCGTCGCGGTCCTCGACGCGGCGGACGACTTCGCTGTCCTTGGTGAGGAAGGCGAGGTTGGTGGCGAACTGGTTCGTCAGGAAAGCGCCGCGTTCGGTCACGTTGCGGAACGACATGTCCTGCCAGAGCCAGTTCGTGTGCGCCGTGATGTCGAAGACGCTGATGGCCCAGCGGTCGGATTCGGCGAGATAGACGCGCCCCTTGCCGTCGAAGGCGAAGGCGACGCTGTTGCTGAGCTGCGGTTCGGCGGCCCAGACGTCGAGCTTGAGTCCGGGAGCGAGCTGGAGGCGCTTGGCGTCGCCCGCGGCGGCCTCGAACGCCGGCGACGTCGTGGCGTGTTGCGCCAACGCGAACGGGACCAATCGGAAGCCGACCAGGAGAAGAACCGCGAGGAGTGTCGTGAACCGCCGCTGCATGTTGGCAACCCTAGACGCGGGCGGTCCGGCGACCAATTCACAAAACGGGGAGCCCGTGGCGGTAGCCGCCGACGTGAGTCGGTGGCAGTCCCGCCGCGCCGACGGGCAAGCCCACGGACTTACGTCCACGGCTACCGGGTGAACCGCCCCCGTTTGCGGCCGACCTAGGTTACCCCAAGCGATTCAGCGCGCTGAGCACGCCCTTGATGGACGCGAGCTCGATGTTGGTGTCCACGGCGGCGCCCCACTGGGTGCGGCCGTCCGCGAGCTTGATTTGGATGTAGGCGATGGCGCTCGCGCCTTCACCGGCGCTGAGAGCGTGTTCGCGGTAGTTGGCCACCTCGAACTTCGGCGCGCCGCTCGCGGCCAGGGCGTTCACGAAGGCGGCGATCGGGCCATTGCCTTCACCTTCGATCTTCCGTTCGGTGCCCTGATGAATGACCGAGGCGCGGCAGCGGAACTTGCCGTCCACGCCGTCGGCATGGAAGTGGATGAGCGACCACGGCGTGGAGCGTTCGATGTATTCCTGCCAGAACATCGCCTTGAGTTCCTCCGCCTTCACCTCGCGGCCGAGGTCGTCCACCAGGTCGTTGGCGATGGGGCCGAATTCGCGCTGCATGTCCTTGGGCAGCTCAATGCCGAACTTGCTCTCCAGCAGATACGCGACACCGCCCTTGCCGGACTGGCCGTTGACGCGGATGACCTCCTCATAATGGCGGCCGATATCCTTCGGATCGATGGTCAGGTAGGGCACGTCCCAAAAGATCTCCGATCTCCGATTTCCGATTTCCGATTGCTTCGAGTCCCACTCCGCGAGGCCCTTCTTGATGGCGTCCTGGTGTGAACCACTGAAGGCGGTGAAGACCAGCTCGCCGGCGTAGGGTTGGCGCGGCGGCACGGTCAGGCCGGTGCTGCGCTCGTAAACGTCGCGGAGCGTGCCCAGGTCGCTGAAGTCCAGCTGCGGGTCGATGCCGTGCATGTAGAGGTTCAGCGCCACGGCAATGACGTCGAGGTTGCCCGTGCGTTCGCCGTTGCCGAACAGCGTGCCCTCGACGCGGTCGGCGCCGGCCAGCAGGCCGAGTTCCGTGGCGGCCACGCCGGTGCCGCGGTCGTTGTGGGTGTGCAGCGAGATGACGAGCGAGTCGCGGTTCCGGATGTTCCGGCAGATCCATTCGATCTGGTCGGCATAGACGTTGGGCATCGCCACCTCGACTGTGTCGGGCAGGTTCAGGATCATCGGGTTGGCCGGGGTGGGCTGCCAGACGTCCATCACGGCTTCGGAGATTTCCTTGGCGAACTCCACCTCGGTCGCACTGAAGCTCTCCGGCGAATACTGGAGCCGGACGTTGGTGCCCTTCAGCCGGGGCAGGCGATCCTTGATCCACTGCGCGCCGCGGACGGCGATCTGCACAATCTCCTCCTTGGACTTGCCGAATACGACGCGGCGCTGGGCCGGTGAGGTCGAGTTGTAGAGGTGGATGATGACGTTCTTCGCGCCGACCAGCGACTCGAAGGTGCGCTCAATCAGGTCCTCGCGCGCCTGCACGAGCACCTGGATGGCGACGTCGTCGGGAATGTGGCCCTTCTCGATCAGCAGGCGGTTGAAGCGAAACTCGGTGTTCGACGCCGAGGGGAAGCCGACTTCGATCTCCTTGAAGCCGCACTTCACCAGCGCCTGAAACAGTTCGAGCTTCTGCGCGACGTTCATGGGCACCGCCAGCGCCTGGTTGCCGTCGCGGAGGTCCACGCTGCACCAGCGGGGCGCATGGGTGAGCACGTGGGACGGCCATTGACGGTCGGCCAACTGCACCGGCTGGAACCGGCGATACTTCTCGGCGGGATTCTTCAACATGTTCTGCCTGTTTTTCGCTGTTTTGGTCGCCTCAACGCAAGCACCCGGCAAATGGGGCCAAACAAAAAGCCCCATCGTCGGGTGCGACGATGGGGCGGGAAAGTGTGATGAACTCGCCTCAAACCCCAACCGTCGCGCGGCCAAGCAGCAGCGCGAGTGCGGTAAGTCGGAGGTTCAACGTGCGAATCACGGGCGATTGGGTAGAGGAGCCGCGTCGGCCGGGCAAGGGGGAATTCCGGCGGCCCCGCCACGCTGGAAGCCGGCGGCACGTTAGCCCGGCCATCCGTCCAACTCCCCGGACAGGGCCGCCGTCAGCGCCTCCACCAGTTCCGGTTGCATGAACGCGTAGTCGTCCGGAATCCGCAGGCAGACCAACCGCTTGCTGGCTAGCGCCTCCGGGAACCGTTCGCGCAGCTTGGCGACATGCGACTTCTCCATGGCGAAGACCACGTCCGCCCAGCCGATGAGTCTCTCCGTCACGCGCACCCGCGCCTGCGGCTGCGTGCCCGCCGACCGCGCTTGGAACCGCAGCGAACCGTCGAACATCCGTTCCGCCGTGAGGCTGCGGATTTCATTTCGGCTGCAGATGAAGAGGAGCTTGGTCATGGCTGTCCCAGCCAGCGGAACACGGCGGCGTCCACTTCCCGTAGTTGTTCAGGCGTCAAATCGGCCAGTCGTCGGATCAGCACGGTGGGCGGCACTGGCCGTAGTCCCTGGGCATCGAAGGCGCCGGGCTCCATTCCTCGGATTGGAGTTGCCACCTCGAACCGGGATTGCCGGGTTGCAGTGGTGCGGGGCACGACGGCGAAGAGCGCCCGCTCATGGTCGAGATAGGGAATGCTGACCACAAGTGCGGGGCGCACCTTGGCCGCCATCCCGAAGTCCACCAGCCACACCTCACCGCGCCTTGCTTTCATGGGCGGCAGCTTCTGCTCGATCGTAGGCCAGGAACGCTTCGTCGCCTGCGAGGATCAGGTCTGCATCGGTCACGATGCCGTAGGTGTCGTCGTAGATCGCTGGTCCGCACTTCTCGCGCAGAAACTGGTCCGCCGCCCGCAGGACATGACGCAGTTCCAACGCGGAGAGGTGGGGCAGGGCCGCCTCAATTTCACGCACGGTGCTCACGCTGGTGAAGATGGGGATAGCGGGCGGTCCGGTCAATTGCCCCGGCGGCGACGGAACCAGCTGAACCTCTCCGCCGTGAGGCTGCGGATCTCGTTCCGGCTGCAGATGAAGAGGAGTTTAGTCATAGCGAAGCCGAGGCCGCCAGCCGCCTTGCCACCCGCTCGCGGCCCAGCACTTCCAGCAGATGGTAGAGGCTTGGGCCGACGAGCTTGCCGGTGCAGGCGACGCGGCAGGGTTGGACCAAGGCGCCGGCTTTCACGCCTAGTTCGGTGGCGAGGGCCTTGAGGGCGGCTTCGAGGGCGGCGGACTTGAACTCGGGCACGCCGGCAAAAGCGGCGGCCAGTTTTTCCAGCAACGGTTTCGCGGCGGGCGTGAGGGCTTTGGCCTTGGCTTCGGGATCGAAGGTCAGCGCGTCGTCGGCCGCGAAGTAGAAGTCGGTCCAGACGGGCAGTTCCTTGAAGAGCTTGCCCTTCTCCTGCGCGGTGAGCAGGGCGGCGCGCACGTAGTCGGCCGGGAAGCCGGCGGTTTCGATTCCGGCCTTGCGGAGGTAATCCACGCCGAGCGTGACGAAGCGGTCGGGGTCCATCCGGCGGGTGTGCTCGAAGTGGAGCGCCTCCAGCTTCTTGGCGTCGAAGCGCGCGGGGCTGCGGTTCACGCGGTCGAGGTCGAAGCGGGACACGAGTTCCGCGACGCTGAGGAGTTCCTGGCCGTCGGTGGGCGACCAGCCGAGCAGCGAGAGGTAGTTCACCACGGCCTCGGGCGTGAAGCCGTCGTCGAGGTAGTTGGTCACCACGGCGCCGCGGTCGCGTTTGCTCATCTTGGAGCCGTCCTCGTTGAGGATGAGCGGGATGTGGGCGTAGCGGGGCGGTTCGACGCCAAAGGCTCGGAACAGCGCGATGTGTTTGGCCGTGTTGCTCAGGTGATCCTCGCCGCG
>JBIIUN010000412.1:0-4525 GCA_044339945.1 Kapaibacterium sp. (SeqCode) | reverse complement strand
AGGCAGTCGTCTGCCTTCGCCTTCAATTGGATGCGGAAAGAACCGCCGCCGGATCTCAGTCAAACGCGTGGCCGGCGCAGCACAGCACGTTCTTGAGCTTGTGCCGGACGAGTTCCTTCGTCGCCTTGCGGGCGGGTCCGAGATACTTGCGGGGATCGAATTCTTTGGGCTTGGTCCAAAGCACCTCGCGGATGGCTGCGGTCATCGCCAGACGAAGGTCGGTGTCGATATTGACCTTGGTGCAGCCGGTGCGGCGCGCGACTTCAATGTCAGCCTCGGGCACCCCGGCGGTGTCCTCACCCATGCCGCCGCCAAACTGGTTGATCTTCTGTGCGAGATCCTTCGGCACCGAGCTGGCTCCGTGCAACACGAGCGGATAGTCGCCCATGCCAGCTTCGAGGAGGGCCTTCTTGATGAGCTTGAGGCGCTCGAGGTCCAAGTGCTGGGTGCCCTTGAACTTATACGCACCGTGGCTGTTTCCGATCGCGACGGCCAAAGAGTCACAGCCGGATTCCTTCACGAACTTCACGGCCTCTTCCGGCACGGTGTAGTGGCCGCTGGCGGAGTGGCAGCCACCTTCTTCGCCGTCATCGAATTGCGCGCCCACCAGATGGCCGAGCTCGGATTCGACCACGCAGTTATGCTTGTGCGCGTAGTCCACGACCTTGCGGGTGATCTCGACGTTCTTCTCGAAGGATTCGTGCGAGGCGTCGATCATGACGCTGGTGAAGCCCTCGTCGATGCACTGCTTGCACAGTTCGAACGTGTCGCCGTGGTCCAAATGCACCGCGATGGGGATGGTGCTGAGGCTGACGGCGGCCTCGATGAGCTTCTTGAGATACACCGGATTGGCGTATTCCCGGGCGCCCTTCGAAATCTGGAGCATCACGGGAGCCTTCTCTTCTTCGCAGGCTTCGATGATGGCCTGGAGCAGCTCCATGTTGTTCACGTTAAAGGCACCGAGGGCGTATTTGCCCTTGAGCGCCTTGGCGAACAGGTCAGTCGTGTGAGTCAGTGGCATAAGCTAATTCTGGTTTATGAACCCACTCCCGTGGTCCGGAAGTGGAACAGGCAAGGACGCTAGGCATCGGGGCGACGGGAGGAAACAGGATTTTTTCGGACCACCGGCCCGCCAGACGAGGGTGGGATTCAGCAAAAAAGCAGGGGCAGCCCCTGGTCGCCGGGACTACAAGTCACACCGCCGGGGCAGGAATCGGCGCCTGCCGAGGAAAGTTGGGTCCGGCCGCAAGACTGGCATCACGATTGCGGTAAGCCGATTCGATCTAGGTCGTCCGTGTGGCCGACCGCGGCCGGTTCTGCAGCAAACCGTGTGTCTGCCGGACCGGCCGTTTTCCTTTTCCCGGCCGTATTCAGGGAAAATCTTCGTTTCCCGCCGTCGAAGGGCTTGAGCGGATGCGCGCCGGCCGGGCAAGCTCACGGGCATGTCCAGCCGCGTTTCGCTTCCCCTGGGGCTCTGCCTCAGTTTTCTCGCCACCGCCGTTTACGGCCAGGTCAAGGACGAGGCCACGCCCGTCGCCTCCCTCAAGGTCGCCAAGGACTTCAAGGTGGAGCTGCTCTACACCGTGCCCAAAGGTGACCAGGGTTCTTGGGTCTCGATGTGCACCGATCCCAAGGGCCGGCTCATCGTCTCCGACCAATACGGCAAGCTTTACCGCCTCACGCCGCCCGCGCTCGGCACCTCGACCGGACTCGGCGTCGAGCAGTTGGACATTCCGGTCGGCATGGCCCAGGGCCTTCTTTACGCCTTCGACAGCCTTTACGTCATGTGCGCCAACGACAAACCGTATCCCCGCGGCCTCTATCGCGTGCGGGACACGAATGGCGACGACAAGTTCGATGACGTGAAGTTGCTCCGCGGCCTCGACGGCGGTGGCGAACATGGCCCCCACGCCATCCTGCCCTCCCCCGACGGCAAGACGCTCACGATCATTTCCGGCAACCAGACCAAGGTGACCGAAATCGCCTCGTCCCGGGTCCCGCTGAATTGGTCTGAGGACCACCTTCTCCCGCGCCTGTGGGACGGCAACGGCTTCATGAAGGGCGTGCTCGCACCCGGCGGCTGGATCGCCAAGACCGATCCCAACGGCGAAAAGTGGGAGCTGATGGCCACCGGCTTCCGTAACCAATACGACGCCGGCTACAACCGCCACGGCGAACTCTTCACCTTCGACGCCGACATGGAGTGGGACATGAACACCCCGTGGTATCGGCCCACCCGCGTGAATCACGTTGTCAGCGGCGCCGAGTTCGGCTGGCGCAGTGGCGCCGGCAAATGGCCCGCGTATTACGCCGACAGCTTGGGCGCCGTCGTGAACATCGGCCCCGGTTCCCCGACCGGCACCGCCTTCGGTTACGGGGCGAAGTTCCCGGCCAAATACCAGGAAGCCTTCTACATCGCCGACTGGAGCTACGGAAAACTTTACGCCGTCCACCTGAAGCCCGACGGCGCCGGCTACACCGGCCAGGCCGAGGAATTCATCGCCGGCTCTCCCCTGCCCCTCACGGATCTCGTGGTCAGCCCGAAGGACGGGGCGATGTATTTCGCCATCGGCGGCCGGCGCACGCAGTCGGCGCTCTACCGCGTCACCTATGCGGGCAAGGAATCCACCCTGGCTTCGCTCGGCATGAAGGGCGGCGAACGCGCCCGCGACCAACGCCGAAAACTCGAAGCCTTCCACGGCACCCAGAATCCCGACGCGGTGAAGGCCGCCTGGCCCTTCCTTGGCAGCCAGGACCGCAACCTGCGCTTCGCGGCCCGCGTCGCCCTGGAATGGCAACCCGTCGGCCTCTGGCGGGAAAAGGCGCTCGCCGAGAAGGATCCCCAAGCCAGCATCACCTCCCTCATCGGCCTCGTTCGCGCCAGCGCCAAGGATCAGTTCCACCGCAAACCCACCGATCCGCAGGTTGATCCCGCGCTGCAAAGCCAGGTGTTGGCCGCCCTCGACAAAGTGTCGTGGAGCAAGCTGAACGACGGGCAACGCCTTGAATTGCTCCGGGCCTACTCCCTCACGTTCACCCGGCTCGGCTCACCGGACGAAACCGCCCGTCAGCGTTACATTGCCAAGTTCGACGCCTTGTATCCGGCCAAGACCCGCGAACTGAACGCCGAACTCGCGCCGTTCCTGGTCTACCTGCAAGCCCCGAGCGCCGCGGCCAAGCTCACCACCGCCCTTCAGTCATCGCCCACGCAGGAAGAACAGCTCGACATCGCCCGCGCCCTTCGCGTGCTCAAGACCGGCTGGACCATGGACCAGCGCAAGGCCTATTTCGGCTGGTTCCTCAAGACCGGCAGCTTCCGCGGCGGCGCCTCGCTCACGGGCTTCCTGCGCGACATCAAGAATGACGCCATGGCCACCCTCAGCGACGGCGAGAAGACCGAGCTGGCCGCCCTGCTCGAAGCCAAGCCCGAGAAGAAGAAGCCGCTGGAAAGCCTGCTCGCCGGCCGGGCCGTCGTGAAGGAATGGACCGTGGCCGACCTCGCCCCGGCGCTGGAAAAAGGCCTCGCCAAGGGCCGCAACTTTGAGCGTGGCCGCGACCTCGCGGGCGCCGTCGGCTGCTTCACCTGCCACCGGTTCGCGACCGAAGGCGGCGCCGTCGGGCCTGACCTCACGGGTGTCTCCGGGCGCTTCAACGCCAAGGACCTGCTGGAATCCATCGTGGACCCCAGCAAGGAAGTCAGCGACCAGTATGCCCCGACCGTGTTCACGCTGAAGAATGGCACCTCCGTCGTCGGCCGGGTCGCGAACCTGAACAACGACGACATCATGGTCATGGAAGACATGAGCGCCCCCGGCGACTTCACCAACGTGAAGCGCAGCGAACTGGTCAGCGCCGAACCCTCCAAGACCTCCCCCATGCCCGAAGGCCTGATCAACACGCTGAAGCAGGACGAAATCCTCGACCTCGTGGCCTACCTGCTGTCGGCGGGAGACTCGAAGGCGAAGATGTTCAGATGAACTGGTCCCTTGTTGGCGGCCGCCCGTGAGCCCATCGCTCCAGAGACACCCGCGTTTCGCAGAACTCCGCAATGAGTTTGGCTCGCACCCGAATTGGTTCATGCCGTGGTCCGGCGCGCTGTTCCGGTTTCAGGCGGTCGAGTTTCCAAAACCCAAGGAAATCCTGAACGGACGCGGCGCCGCCCAACGTGGCGGGCGCTGGAATCCGCCCGGCCTGCCAACCTTGTATGGCAGCACGACGGACGCCACCGCACTCGAGGAATGCAAGGCCAACGACCGCTACTATGGCGTGGAAACCAAGGGGCCACGCCTGCTGGTCGCCATCGAAGCCCGGCTGCCCCGGATGCTGGACCTGACGAATCCAAACCTCCGCCGCTCACTGGATTTGACCTTGGCCGAACTCGCAGCCGAAGACTGGCGCAAGCTCCTGGCCGCGGACCGGGAAAGCCTGACCCAAGCGCTCGGGCGCGCCGTGGCGTCGGTCGGTGGCAACGGCCTGCTGGTTCGGTCCGCCGCAGTGAAGCATGGCATCAATGGGGTGATCTTTC
>JBIIUN010000338.1:0-5657 GCA_044339945.1 Kapaibacterium sp. (SeqCode) | reverse complement strand
ACGCCCGGCTGAAATACGTGCTGCAGGAGCGCGGCGTGGATTTTGTCCGCGACGAGGTCGAAAAACGCTCCGGCGTGAAGCTGGCCCCGGCCCGCCCCTGCGAATTCACCACGACCGGCGACAGCTACGACTGGCAGAAGGCACTGGACGGCTCCTGGTATTGCACGCTGTTCGTGTCGATGGGCCGCGTGAAGGACACCGAAGGCTGGCAGATGAAAACGGCCTTGCGGCGCGTCGCCGAGCGTTTCCCGGGCGTCGAATTCCGCCTGACCGGCAACCAAAACGTCATGCTCGCCAATGTCGCCGAGGCCGACCGGGCATCGGTCACCGCGTTGCTGTCCGAGCACGGGGTGAAGACCGAACGGCAGACCACGGTGCTGCACGCCGCGGCGATCGCGTGCCCGGCCCTGCCAACTTGCGGCCTGTCGTTGGCGGAATCGGAGCGTTACCTGCCCAGCCTCCTGACGCAGATTGAAGGCCTGTGCGGCGAACTCGGCCTGGCGGGCCAGGAAATCGTCATCCGCATGACGGGTTGCCCCAACGGCTGCGCGCGCCCCTACATGGCGGAGATCGGTTTTGTCGGCAAGGCGCCGGGCCGTTACCAAGTCTGGCTCGGCGGCAATGCCAATGGCACCCGGCTCAATCGCGTGTGGAAGGAAATGGTCAAGGATGCGGAAATCCTGAACGAACTCCGGCCGTTGCTGACCCGCTTCGCCGCCGAACGCACCACGGGTGAACGCTTCGGTGATTGGGTGGCGCGACACCTGTGGGCTGAAACTGCAAAGGTCTGAGGCAAATGAAGACCATCGCCGACGCGGCCGAATTTGACCGCGAATCCTTCGTTCACCCGGTTTGGCACTCGTGGATTTCTTCACGGAAGCCTGCGCACCATGCCGCATGCTGGCACCGGTTTTGGCGGAAATTTCTGCGGAACGGCCCGAGCTCAAGGTCATCAAGGTCGATGCCGGCACAAATTACGAAGTGGCCTCCAACTTCAACATTTCTTCTGTGCCAACGATGATTCTATTCCGTGACGGCCAACCAATTGGTCAGCTGTCGGGAGCTCGTTCAAAAAAGGACCTGCTCGCTTGGATCGAAACTACCCGTTGAATGCCATGCCTACCTCCAACCTCCACGAGGGATACCGCACCTTCGGAGCCTACGCCTCCCTCGAACAGGCCGATGCGGAGCTGCGTTCCTATTGGTGGTCACGCACTCCGGAAGAGCGCTGGGCGGCACTGGAAGAACTGAGAACCCGTGTTTATGGCGAAGAGGCTTTTGACACCGGAATTCAGCGAGTTTTTGGCGTGCCTGAACCGCGCTGAGGTCGATTACCTCCTGATCGGAGGCTACGCAGTGAATCACTACGGATATCATCGCTTCACCGAGGATATTGACTTCTGGATCGCCATCTCCGACGAAAACTTCGCGCGCGTCCTGAATGCCGTGCGTCAATTCTTCGGCGAGGACCTTCCGGGGCTCGACCTCAATTTCCTCCGCAACCACGAGACGCTCTTCCTTGGACGCGTTCCCACCAAGATTGAGGTCCTCCAAAATGTATCCGGACTGACATTCACCGAAGCGTATCCCAACCGAATTGAAGTCACGATTGAAGGCACACCCGTGAAGATGATATCGCTGGCTGATTTGCGAACCAACAAACGTGCCACTGGTCGGCACAAAGATTTGGCCGACCTCGAGAACCTGCCTGTTGCCTAAATGAAAAAGCCAGCCCTTGTGAGGGCTGGCTTCCGAAATTCTGAAAGTGAGCTCAGCCGTTCAACGCCTCGTAGACCTTCCCGACCATCTTCTCGTTGGGGGCCAGCGTCTTGGCACCGGGCTTCCACTTGGCCGGGCACGCCTCGGCCGGGTGCTGGATCAGGTAGGCGTTGGCCTCCATCTTCCGCAGCAGTTCGCCGGCATCGCGGCCGACGTTGTAGAAATTGATCTCGGAACCCACCAGCACACCGCTCGGGTTGATGATGAAGGTGCCGCGCAACGCCAAACCGGAACCCGGGTCATAGACGCCGAACAGCTTGCTCACCGCACCCGTGGGGTCGGCGGCCAGCGGATACTGGACGTTGGCCAGAAGTCGTTCGGAGCTGCGCCAGGCCAAGTGGGAGAACTTCGTGTCGGTGGATACGCCGGCCACCGTCGCGCCCAATTTCACCAGGGCAGCGTGCTTGTCGCCGAGGTCCGCCAGCTCGGTCGGACACACAAACGTGAAGTCGGCCGGGTAGAACACGAGGATGGTCCACTTGCCGGCGGCCTTCTGCTCGGCCAACGAAAGCTTGCCGAACTGCCCGGACGCCGGGTCGTAGGTTTCCATGTCGAAGTCGGGGACCGTCTGGCCCACGCGGATTGCAGAGATGTCGCTCATAGAGTCGGCCGTGAAGTAACTGGCGATCCCGTCCCGCGCAAGCGGCGCTCACGCCGAACCGCCTACCGCCACTAAGGCCCAAGAACTTTTCCCATGAACCTCCAATCGCCCGAATTCATCGCCCAGGCCAACGCCGATCTCCGGAACCAATCCGCCCTCGACATCGTGAAGTGGGGCCTCTCCCAAGCCGGTGGCCGCGCCATCGTCTCGACCAATTTCCGTCCCTACGAAGCGGTCATTCTCCACCTCGTCACGCAGGTGCAGCCCGACATTCAGGTGCTGTGGGTTGACCACGGCTACAACCGTCCGGCCACCTACAAACACGCCGAAGATCTCAAGGCGCGCTTGAAGCTGAACCTCAAGCCCTACCTCCCGAAGCTCACCGCCGCGCACTACGACGCCGTCTACGGCGGGATGCCCGAGCCCACGCCGGAGAACGAGGAACGGATCAAAGCCTTCAGCACCGCCATGAAGCTGGAGCCCTTCCAGCGGGGCATGAAGGAACTGGCGCCCACCGTCTGGATCACCGCCCTGCGCAAGGTGCAGAATCCGAACCGTGCCGGCCTCGACATCGTTTCGCCCGACGGGAATTTCAACTCGCTCAAGCTCAGCCCCGTTTTCCACTGGAGCGACGCCGAGATGGAGGCCTACCTGAAGCAGCACAACCTGCCCAACGAGTGGGACTACTTCGATCCCGCCAAGGCCGACGAGAAGCGCGAATGCGGTCTCCATGCGGCGTGGGGCGGCAAGGCTGTGGCCAGTCACTGACGCATTGATGGATCCATTTCGGCCAGCCCGTCAGACGAAAACTCGCTCCCGCGTGAGGATACTTTCCCGCGCGAATGCAGGACGCATGGTCGCGGCTGTCACGACGGGCGAATCCGTGCTGGTGTGGAATTCGGTCAGCAACCGGAAGGTCGCGGAATTGCCGTTCCACTTCATTGCCAACCCGGATTGTTTCGCTGTGTCGAAGGATGGCCAACGCTGCTTTGGTTGCTTAGAATCGTGCCACTCTTGGGAAGCTGCAAAAGCTCCCGGTAACGGATGGGTGATTTGCTTGGACTTGGCGACCGGTAATCCGATTTGGGAACGGCGGGATTTGAAGGGAGAACAGTCCGTCACGCTTTCATCGTCAGGAGATCGGGTTTTCTGTGGTAGCTCCTCGGGCACCGAAGTGGTCTCGGCAGCCGGTGGCCAAAGATTGGGCTGGGTGAAGGGGGCTCGGAAGATTGTCGAAAGCCGCTTTTCCGAGCGAGTGTTGGTTCTGAAAACTGTGCCGGAACTGGTGACCACCGCCTTTCAACCCGTGGCCCGGCTGCCGCGCAGCAAATCACCGGATTTGCTTCATGCTGCGTTTGGAAAAGAATCCGTGATGATCGGCGAGCCCGGAAAGGGATTGCGCTGCTATTCATCGGATTCGGGCTGCCTCCTCTGGGAATCGGCGCCGATGCATGTCCGCGAGATTACTTACAGCCGCACCCGAAATTGCTTCTACGGGCACCAGTTTGACGAATCCGCGGCTGAGAGTGACCGGCTGATTCGTTGGGATTCTGTGACAGGCAAGAAGACCGAGGTCTGCAAGCTCAAGACTGACGAATGGGTCTTCATCCGTGACGCGAGCCGGGTGCTGGCAACTGATGGAACCTGCATCGACTGCCACTCAGGTCGAAAGCTGAAAAGGCTGAGCTTTCCCAAGGAGCCTAACCCGTTTTTCAAGCACGCGGATGCCAAGTCGTCGTTTGATCGCCTGGGAGCTTGGCTGAGTGACAATCCATGGGCGCAGGCCAACTAGATCGTTCTACTGACGTTTTGAAATGAGCAGTTATCACCTAGACCATTTGCAGTATCTGGAGACCGAGGCCATCCACATCATGCGTGAAGTGGCGGCCGAGTTCGAACGCCCGGCGCTTCTCTTCTCCGGCGGCAAGGACTCCATCTGCCTTCTCCGCCTCGCCGAGAAGGCCTTCCGCCCGTCGGATATTCCGATGCCGTTCCTCAACGTCGAAACCGGCCACGAGTTTCCCGAGCTCATCGAGTTCCGCGACCGCCGCGCCAAGCAGCTCGGCGCGAAGCTCATCGTCCGCACCGTGGACGAAGGCATCGCCAAGGGCTTCGTCACGCCGACGCCCGGCCAGATCAGCCGCAACCAGCTCCAGATTCCCGTCCTGCTGAACGCCATCGAGGAGTTCCGCTTCGATTGCGCGATCGGCGGCGCGCGGCGCGACGAAGAGAAAGCCCGCGCCAAGGAACGCTTCTTCAGCTTCCGCGACGCCTTCGGCCAGTGGGACCCGAAGAACCAGCGTCCTGAGATCTGGAACCTCTACAACGCGCGCCTCAACCAGGGCGAAAACATGCGCGTCTTCCCGCTCTCCAACTGGACCGAGATGGACGTCTGGGAATACATCCGGCAGGAGAAGCTGGAGGTGCCGAACATCTATTTTAGCCACACCCGCGACGTCTTCCGCCGCGCCGGCCAATGGCTGCCCGTGCCCCCGCCTCACACCGATCCGACCAAGCCCGATCCCTTCGCCGGCGGCCGTCCGAAGCCGAACGAGCCGGTCCAGTCGATGGTCTGCCGCGTCCGCACCATCGCCGACATGATCAGCACCGGCATGATCGACAGCCCCGCCATCACGGTGGATGACATTATCGGCGAAGTCGCCGCCGCCCGCGTGACCGAACGCGGCACCCGCGCCGACGACAAGGCCAGCGAAGCCGCAATGGAAGACCGCAAGAAGGCCGGGTATTTCTGAAAATGGCTGTAGCATTCACAACCAGAGAAGTGCGTAGCGCGTTGGCTTCGGCACTGGGGTCTGCTGGCTACAACCCAGTTGGTGGATTGCTGGTAAAGTCGTTTGAGGAGTCCTTTGCCGCAGTCGGCATATCCAAAGACGCATTCCGGCGGTGTTGGCGATTCACCTGGCAACTCGGTCTGAAAACATTGTCGCCATGGTTTAGGGAGCCATCCGATTTTCGCGATGTTTCCGGAGAGATTTCTCAATTTGACCTGCACTGGATGAGTAGCGAGCAGGCGGCTTGGGTGGCCCCGTTCCTAACTGATGTGCCAGCATTGGCAGTGCATGAGGTTCAGCTTCCCTCGGTCTCCGATGGGAGCAGAGTGCTCCCGGCCGACGATTCCACAGTTAAGTCAAATGCACTTCACCGAATTGCTTTTTCAGACCTGGAACGATGCGTTTCGACGATTTCGAACGAGGGCGTTCCATGGCTTGAGCGCTACACCTCTCTTGCCCGACTTGCTGAAGCTCACCGCGCTGGC
>JBIIUN010000144.1:0-10312 GCA_044339945.1 Kapaibacterium sp. (SeqCode) | reverse complement strand
TTCTACTTTCATTTGGTTCCGAAGGCTCAGGCGTTGATTGCTGAATGAACCCCGAACTCCAAACCTTGGCCGACGTCATCCACTGCAGCGCTTGACCGAACAAGGTAAACTCTTGTCCGGCCTCATCCGCTCCTTGGACAACCGACACTAACCGATTTTCCATTTCCGATCATGCCCACCCGATCTCCGATCTCCGATTCCCGATCTTCGAGTTCGCATCCCATCGAACTTCTCCGCTTCAACACCTGCGGCAGCGTTGACGACGGCAAGTCCACGCTCATCGGCCGGCTCCTCTACGACTCCAAGTCGATCATGGAGGACCAGATGGAGGCGTTGGAGCGCTCCGCCGACATCACCGGCGGCGGCCAGATCAACCTGGCCAACCTGACCGACGGCCTCCGCGCCGAGCGCGAGCAGGGCATCACCATCGACGTCGCCTACCGCTACTTCGCCACGCCGCGCCGGAAGTTCATCGTCGCGGACACCCCGGGGCACGTGCAATACACCCGCAACATGGTCACCGGCGCCTCCACGGCGAACCTCTCCATCGTGCTGGTGGACGCGCGCCTGGGCGTGATCGAGCAGACCCGCCGCCACACCTACATCGCCGCGTTGCTGGGCATTCCCCATCTCGTCATCGCGGTCAACAAGATGGACCTCGTGGATTGGAGCGAGGCCCGCTTCACGGAGATCCGTGACGAGATCGAGGGTTTCCTGCCCAAGCTGTCGTCGTTCAAGGACGTGAAGTTCATCCCCATCAGCGCGCTCAACGGCGACAATGTGGTGGAGCCGTCCAAGCACACGCCGTGGTATGTCGGGCCCTCGCTGCTCGGCCACTTGGAGACCGTCCACATCGCGAGCGACTGGAATCTGAGCGCGCTGCGCTTCCCGGTGCAGTGGGTGAACCGGCCGAACAACCCGACGAACAAGGAACTCCACGATTTCCGCGGCCTGAGCGGCCAGCTGGCGAGCGGCATCGTGAAGGTCGGCCAGAAGGTGATGGTGCTGCCCAGCGGCATGAAGAGCACCGTGAAGGAGATCTGGACCTTCGACGGCTCGCTGCCGGAAGCCTTCTGCCCGCAGAGCGTGACGCTCCAGCTCGCCCACGATTTGGACATCAGCCGGGGCGACATGATCGTGGGACTCGAGGGATTGCCCGGCATGGGCACCGACCTTCACGCCCGGGTCTGCTGGATGAATGCGCGGCCGTTGCAGCGGGGGAAGAAATACTTCCTGAAGCACAGCACGCAGACCGTCCAGGCCATGGTGACCGCGCTGGAAAGCCGGATCGACATCCAGACCTACGACGAAGTGCCCGAGCCGGCGGAACTCGCGATGAACGACATCGGGGTGATCCGCCTGAAAACCGCCAAGCCACTGATCTACGACGGTTACGGCATCAACCGGCTGACCGGCGCGTTCATCCTCGTCGAGCAGGGCACCAACGCGACGGTCGCGGCCGGCATGCTGTATCCCGCCCTGGAAGCGGTGAAGCCCGAGTATAACGACTTCGCGATCTGATCGGCCGGTTTGTTCCGCCGCCAAGGCAAAGGCCTCACCGTCCCGGTGAGGCCTTTTTCGCGCTGCGACCCAAACTGAGCCGAAAGACTTGGCCGGTCAGACGCAGAGACCGTATGCCTTCTCAGGGTCCACCCCGAGATCCTTGATCGCCTGTGCAACCGTTTCCGCCGGCAGCACGCCCTGCTGGGAGAGCTTGTAGAGGGACGCCACGACGGTGCATTCCGCGTCGATCTCGAAGAAGCGACGCAGCGCGGAACGAACCTCGCTGCGGCCGAAGCCGTCCGTGCCCAAGGTCATCAGGCCGCCCGGAATCCACGGGGCGATCTGGTCGGCGACGAGCTTGAGGTTGTCGGTCACGGCGACCCACGGTCCCGTTTCCTTCGCCACGGTTTGCTCGAGGAAGCTCGTGTGCGGCGTTTCGGTCGGGTGCAGCATGTTCCAGCGCTTGGCCGCCTGGGCTTCGCTGCGCAATCGCTTGAAGCTGGTGACGCTCCAGACGTCGGCGCTCACACCGTAGCGTTCGAGGATTTCCTGCGCCTTGAGCGCCTGCTGGATGATTGCCCCGGACCCCAGCAATTGGACCTTGTGCTTCAGGTCCGCTTTGCCGGGCTTGAATTTATACATGCCGCGCAGGATGCCCTCGACGACAGCCGGATCGTCCGGGAGCGCGGGATGGGCGTAGTCCTCGTTGTGGACGCTGACGTAGTAGAACACGTCCTCGCCGTCGGCATACATGCGCTTCAGGCCGTCGCAGAAGATCACCGCGAGCTCGTAGCCGAACGCCGGCTCGTAGGAGAACAGCGTGGGCACGGTCGAGGCCACCAGATGGCTGTGGGCGTCCTGGTGCTGGAGGCCCTCACCGTTCAGGGTCGTGCGGCCGGAAGTCGCCCCGACGAGGAAACCACGGCAACGTGAGTCGCCCGCCAGCCAAATCTGGTCGCCCACGCGCTGGAAACCGAACATCGAGTAGTAGATGTAGAACGGAATCATCGGCACGCCGAAGTTGGCGTAGGCCGTGCCGGCGGCGACGAAACTGCCCATGGAGCCGGCTTCGTTGATGCCCTCTTCGAGCAGCTGGCCGTTCTTCTTCTCGATGTAGGGGGCGAGCTCGGACTTATCGACCGGATTGTAGAGCTGCCCCTTGGAGCTGTAGATGCCGACCTGGCTGAACAGGCCTTCCATGCCGAAGGTGCGCGCCTCGTCCGGGACGATCGGGACGATGTATTTGCCGATTTGCTTGTCCCGCAGGAGCGAACTGATCAGGAGCGTGTAGGCCTTGGTCGTGGAACCGCTGGCCAGGCCGGTCGCCTGCACCACGTTCTTGAACGCGGGATCGGTGTGCGACGGCGTCTGCAGCTTGGGCGCCCGAACTTCCCGTTTCGGGATGAACCCATTCAACGCCTCGCGTCGCTCGCGCAGGTAGTGCAGTTCGGCGCTGTCCGCCGGCGGCCGGTAAAACGGCAGGTCGGCGATGACGTCGTCCTCGAGCGGGATCGAAAAACGGCGACGAAATTCGCGGAGATCCTTTTCGCTCAGCTTCTTCTGCTGGTGGGTCGGGTTGCGGCCCTCGCCCGCCTCGCCCATGCCGTAGCCCTTGACCGTCTTGGCCAGGATCACCGTCGGCCGGCCGTTCTTCTCGGTGGCGCGCTTGAAGGCGGCGTAAACCTTGCGCGGGTCGTGACCACCACGGGTCAGGTGCTTGAGTTGGTCGTCGGTGAGGTGATTGACCAGCTTGAGCAGTTCGGGATGTTTCCCGAAGAAGTGTTTCCGGATGTAGGAGCCGCTTTCGACAACGTATTTCTGGTAGTCGCCGTCCACGACTTCTTCCATCCGCTTGGCCAGCAGGCCGGTGGTGTCCTTGGCGAGCAGTTCGTCCCAGTTGCTGCCCCAGACGACCTTGATGACATTCCAGCCGGCGCCACGGAACTGGCCTTCCAGGTCCTGGATGATCTTGCCGTTGCCGCGCACGGGACCGTCGAGGCGCTGCAAGTTGCAGTTGATGACCCAAACGAGGTTGTCCAGCCCCTCGCGGCCGGCCATCCCGATGAAGCCGTGGGTTTCGGGTTCGTCGGACTCGCCGTCCCCGAGGAACGCCCAAACGAAGGGTTCGTTCTCCGAAGGAATCAGGCTCCGGTGCTGCAAGTAACGGCTGAATCGCGCCTGGTAAATGGAATGAACCGGCCCGAGCCCCATCGAGACGGTCGGGAACTGCCAGTAATCCGGCATCAGGTAAGGATGCGGGTAGGAACTCAGTCCCGGATGCGGCTGCAATTCCTGGCGGAAGTTCTCGAGGTGCTTCTCGGTCAGCCGCCCTTCGAGGTAACCGCGCGCATAATTGCCGGGCGAGGCGTGGCCCTGGAAATAGACCATGTCCCCGATCCGGCCGCCGTCGCTGCCGCGGAAGAAGTGGTTGTAGCCCACCTCGTAGAGGGTCGCGAGCGACGAGAACGTGGCGATGTGGCCGCCCACGTTGGTGCGCTTGTTCGCCTTCACCACCATCGCCATGGCGTTCCAGCGGATGTGGGCGCGGATGAGGCGTTCCATCTCGAGGTCGCCCGGGTATTCGGGCTCCTCGTCCACGTGGACCGTATTCAGGTAGGGCGTCGAGGTGATGTCGGGCACCGGGTGCCCCTTGGCGCGCAGGTCGGCGATGAAGTCGGCGACGATGAGCTTCTGCTGCTCGGGCGACTTGCCGGCCAGCACCAGCTCGGCCAGATCCCCGAGGGAATCACTGAAGCGAGTGAGGGCGGTGCCCGGCCGGTCCGCGGCGGAACGGCGGCTGGTCGGGGGCGGAATGGTGGCGGATGAAGAACCGTGCGTTTTCAAAGGTGGGCCACTGGAGTAGAGCGGCGCCGAAAGTTACCCGAAGTTCGTATTCTGCCAACAGTCGGCGCATTTTTTTCCGCCGCCGGCCCCGGAGCCCGGCCGAACCCGCCCGGGCCCGTTTATCCGGGCATTCCGTCGGGAAATTCCCGCATCAGCCCCACTGCGCACTGCCAGGCGCCTTCGCTGCCGGCTAGGTCGCCGGCCCGGATCAGTCGGCGATGCCGGGCCCGGTCGCATTGGAAGGCATCCTCCACCCGCTCCACCAGGGAACGGACCAGATGCGCCGCCTTCGCCCCCGGGGTGCGGGCGCGGGCGCGATGCTTGAGGCTGGTTTCCCGGAAATAGCCGAAGGCGGCGTCCACGTGCCGGTCCGCCGCCTCGGCGGCTACGCCTGCCCGGACGAGTTCCCCGACTAGGCACTCCTTGAAGCGCCGATACATGGCCTCCGCCTGCGGCCGCTCACCGGTCCGGCCCAGGTAACCGGCATTCGTCGGGTGCCGTTCCATGAGCAGGTGCATCGCCGGCAACACCTTCACCCGTCCACGGATCAGGCTCAGCTGCGAGAGCAGCATTTCGGGCATCGTGTAGGACAGCCGGGAGTCGGTGGCCGCGGCGGTCAGGCGAAAGTTTTCCGCCAAGGTTTCCCGGCGGTAGACGGAGTAGAAGTTGGAGAAAAAACTGTCGGCCAACCGCTGGCAGCGGACAAACGGGTCGTCGTCATCCACGTCGAAACCCTTGAGCCGCATGCAGGCGAATCGCTTGCGGCCGGGATACAGCTGCGCCGTCCGTCCCTGCGCCGAGACGTAACCCGGATTTTGCTCCAGGAAATCCACGCCCTTGTGGCAGGCATCCGGGAACAGCACGTCGTCGTCGGCGCACAGCATGACGAACGGCGTCCGCACTTCCGGGAGCGCCACGGCCAGTTTGCCGACGAAATCCAGCGCCAGCCGGCGATGTTCGACCTGCAAGCCGCCCGCCACCGCCTCGGCGATGACGCGGGCATTTTCCGCCGCCGATTCGTCGTCGCTGGAATCGACGACCACAAAGCCGAAGCCCGGCGGACATTCACGGTAGAACCGCAGCAGGCGCCGCAGGAACGCGGGCCGACGGTGGGTGGGCACCAGGCAGGTAAGTCGGTCCATGGCAGTTCAGGCGGGCAGTCCGTCCGGATGGGCCCGCATCAGCGCCACCGCGGCCTGCCATTGGGTTTCCGCCCCGGCGATGTCGACCGCCCGGACCGGGCGTTTGTGCCGGACGTCCACCGGATGGAAGTGGTCCTCGAACCGTTCGCGGGCCGAACGGGACCAATGACGCAGCTGTTCAGCCGGCGTCCGGCGACGCAGGCGGTGCAGCAGGTTCGGGTCGCGGTAGTGCACGTATTGTTCGTCCACATAGGCGCCGGCGGCCTCGGGCACGGTCCCGGCCCGGACCAATTCGGCGACGAGACACGTTCGGAACCGAGCATACTGGGCCTGCACGTCTTCCCAGACCTGGCCGCGGCATTGGACCCCCGCCATCGCCGGATGCCGCTCCAACAGCAAGTGCATGCAGGGCAACACCTTGAGGCGCCCCCGCGCGGCGCTGAGCTGCGAGAGGAGCATCTCCGCCAACGCGTAGGTGACCGAGGAATCGGTATGTTCGGCGGTCAGCCGGAAGAGTTCCCGCAACGTCTCGGTGCGATAAACGGCGTAAAAGTTGGTGAAGAAATTGCCCGCCAACCGCCGACAGCGGGTCAGAGCCTCGGCGTCCTCGATGCTGTAACCCTTCAGCCGCTCGCAGCCGAACCAACGCCGCCGTGGGTAAATCTTGGCCGTCCGGCCCTGGGCGGACACGTAACCCGGATTGGCCGCGAGAAATTCGGCGCTCCGGCGGACCGCCTCGGGCAGGATGAGGTCGTCGTCGGCGCACAGGTTGACGAAGGGTGTTTCGACCTGTTCCAGCGCCCGGAGAATCTTCCCGATGAGGTTGAGGTCAAAATGCTGGATCTTCGCCGGAATCAGCCCGGCCTCGTCCGCCACGATTTCGCGGTTCTCAGCCGCCGCGTCGGGTCGGCTTGAATCGGCCACCAGCACCTCGAAACCGGGCGGAAACTGCCGGTAAAAGCGGAACCAACGCCGAAGGAAATTCGCCCGGTTGTGCGTCGGCACCAAGCAGGTCACGGCACTGCCGGCTGGTAGGTTGCCGCCCCTCATGCCGGCCACAGGCGGCGGTAAACCGCGTTGATCGCCTCCGCTTCGCCAGCCAGGGAAAACTGGGCCGACACATGCGCCCGGGCGGCCTCGCCCCCGCGCTCCAAACGCCCGGAATCATCGAGCCAGCCCGATACCTCCCGGACCATCGTCTCGACGTCGCCGGGCGGAATTACCGAGCCAGTGACCCCGTCGACGACCAGTTCCGAAAACGCCCCGACCGACGTCGCCACCACCGGCACCCCGGCAGCCATCGCTTCCAGTGGGGTGACGCCAAAGCCTTCCCAGCGCTGGGGCGCGACAAACAGATCCAAGGCCGCATACCAGTCGGGTGTGGCCGAGGGCGGGACCTCGTCGGGAAACAGGATGCGGTCCGCCAAGCCAGCTTCCTCGACCTTGCGTTTCAGCTCCGCGAGGAACGGCCGGTGCTGGGGCACGGTTCGGCCGAGCACAATCCCGCCAATGCCCGGGCGGGACGGCAGGACGCGGAGCAGCGTGTCCACGAACACATCGGTGCCCTTCTGGTGCCGGATCCGGCCGAAACAGCCCACGAACCGAAGGTTGGGCAAACCCAGCCGGGACCGCAAAGCCGCCTTGTCCGGCGCGGGCCGGAACTGGTCCGGGTCGATTCCATGGCGCACCACAGTCGACGGGCGTTTCAGGTAACTCGCCGTCCGGTCGGAGGTGCTGATCACTGCGTCCATGCGTCCGATCAGGAAGCGTGACCACGCCGTGTGTTCTCGCTGCGAGGCGGAGGTGAAGACCAGCTTCAGGGGGGCGCGCAGCAGGTGCCGCAGGCACAGGCCGGCGAGCATCTCGACATTGCGCCGGGCATGCCACACCCGGAAGGGACGGCCGGGCGGCCGCGACCACAGGCCAGTGAGGTCCCGGAACCGGATTTGCGGCACGTGGGGCGGCAGCACCGGTCCGAGCGCGGCAATGCGCAGCGAACGGGCTTGCATGGGCACCACCCGTTCCAGAGTGGCGGTCACGCCGGAAAGCCGGCGCTTGAAGTTCGGCGCGATCACCTCGGCCTGCGCCAGGTCCACCCGCTGGCAAGGACCGGCGGATACAGCGGCACCGCCCGCCGGCATCGGCCCGGCGGGAGCGACCACCGCCGAGGCAGGCTGGAGTCCTTTTTCTGGCATCAATCGGCGCAATCCCGTCGCGCCGCGGGAAACGTTACAGACCGGCCGGCCGGCGTGCCAGCCTCCGCTCGCCGGCACTTGCTCCGGGGCCGCTTCCGCTGCGAGGCTGACCCCGTGATCCGCCAGTGTCCGGTCTGCCACCAGCCGCATCCGACCCGCTCCGCCTTTTCGCGGGAGCCTTGGACGCTGAAGGAGTGTCCCTCGACCGGCATGCTGCACCTCGAGAATCCGCCGGCCTATGCGGAGCTCGAATCCGAGTTCGCCTTCGAAGTGACGATGGCCCGGGAACGCACCCGTCGGCGGGAATCCGAACCCGTTTGGTCCCGCCTCAGTGACACCATGAAGGCCCTCCGGCGACAGGTGTTCCCACGCCGAAACAAGTTCCGGGAACTCCTGCGGCAAGCCTGGCGAGACTGCGGTCGGCCGGCGGAATTTCGCCTGCTCGACATCGGCTGCGGCGGGGGCGGCGTGCTGGCGGAATTCGTCGCCGAATACGCCGCCCACGGCGTGAAAGTGGTGCCGCACGGGGTCGAGATTTCCCGGGAACTCGCCCGCATGGCCGCCGAGCGCCTCGGCCCGCATGGCGGCACCGTCGTGAACCTTCCGGCCACCGACGGCATTCGAGGTTATCCAGCCGCCCACTTCCACGCCGCCCTCATGTCGTCCTACCTGGAGCACGAAACCGCGCCGGACGAGGTGCTCGCGGCATTACGGGACCGTCTTGTCCCCGGCGGACGCGCCCTGATCAAGGTGCCCAACTACGCCTGCTGGAACCGCCACTTCCGCGGCGCCAAGTGGTGCGGCTTCCGGTTTCCCGACCACGTCAACTACTTCACCCCGGCCGCCCTGCGCCGCCTGGTCGAGACCGCCGGTCTCAAGGTCGCCCGGATGAACTGGGCGGACCGGTTCCCCTGCTCCGACAACATGTATCTCGTCGCCGCCGCGCCCGGCAGCTGAGCCCAACCCTAACCTGCCGGCTGCCGTTCGGGCTCGCCCCGCTGGCGGCTCGGCAGGCAAAGTGCCGGCCATCGACACATGGCAGATTTTCTCCGACAGCTTTGGGCCCTGATCCGCCCGCACCAGCGCCGACTGTGGCTGGGTGTGGTCGCCGGCCTGGCCTACGCGCTGGGCAGCGGCCTGCTGCTGCTGGCGGTCAACCTGGTCATCGACGCCGTCTTCCCAAGCGCCGGCGGCCTGGCAGCCATGCTGGAGAAACTGAAGTGGCTGCCGGATTTCCTACTCCAACCGCTCACCCAGGCCCTCAACTCGGTGAAGGTGGACCCGCGGTCGCCGCAACTGCTCTGGATCATCGCCCTCCTGCCGGTGGCGATGCTGTTCCGTGGGATCGGCCTGTTCCTGAACCAGTATTATCTCCACTGGGTGGCGACCTACGTGGTGAATGACCTGCGGGTGAAGCTGTTCACCCACCTGCAACGGCTCTCCCTCGACTACTTCCGCCGCACCTCTACCGGCGACCTGGTTTCCCGGCTCACGTTGGACACCGCCGCGATCATCAACGTCATCATCTGGTCCATGGCCACGCTCAGCCGGGAACCGGCGGCGGTGATCGGTATCGTGGGCTACCTGATTTTCCTGCAGCCGAAGCTGACGCTGCTTTCCATGGTGGTGCTGCCGTTCGTCGTGATCCCGATCCTCGTCTTCGGCCGCAAGGTCCGCAGTTCGTGGAAGGCCGCCCAGGCCGCGACCGCGGAACTCACGTCGCAGATGCAGGAAAGCTTCACGGGCATCCGGGTGGTGAAGGCGTTCAACCTGGAGGACCCATTGGCCGCGCGGTTCGAAGGCACGTCGCGCCGCATCGCGAGCCAACTGATGCGCCTGTTCCGCGCGGCCGAACTGCCCGGGCCGCTCATCGAGACCTTTGGCGCGTGCGGCGTCTGCCTGTTGCTCTACTACGTCGCGCGGATCACCGACCAGAAGCCCTCCGCCGGGGATTTCACGGCGTTCCTAACCGCACTCTTTTCCCTCTACCAGCCGATCAAGGGCCTGAGCCGGTTCTGGAGTTTCCTCGAACAGGGCCGCGCCGCGGGCGACCGCCTGTTCACCTTGCTCGACGAGCGGCCGGACCACCCGGAACCCGCGCAACCCCTGCCCCTGAACGCCAAGGGCGCGGCGATCGAGTTCCGCGACGTGAATTTCAGCTACGCGGACCGGCCCGCGCTGAGCGATTTCAACCTCACGATCCAGCCCGGCCAACTCGTCGCGCTGGTCGGGGCCAGCGGCTCGGGCAAGACCACCGTCACCAGCCTGCTGCTGCGCTTCTACGATCCCGCTTCCGGCTCGGTCCGGGTCGGCGGCCATGACCTGCGGGCGGTGCATTCCTCGGACCTGCGCGCCCAGGTCGCCGTGGTGACCCAGGAGACGATCCTGTTCAATGACACCATCCGGAACAACCTCCGCTACGGCCGGCTCAATGCGACGGACGCGGAGATTGAGGCGGCCGCCCGCCATGCCTTTGCCGACGGGTTCATCCGGGCCAAGCCGGGTGGTTATGACGAGGTGATCGGCGAGCGCGGCGTGTCGCTTTCCGGCGGGGAACGCCAGCGCCTTGCCATTGCCCGCGCCGTGCTGCGCGACGCCCCGATCCTGATCCTCGACGAAGCCACCAGC
>JBIIUN010000410.1:0-4541 GCA_044339945.1 Kapaibacterium sp. (SeqCode) | reverse complement strand
CAATGATCTGTTTTAGCACTTCGCCGCCGATGTCGGTGAGTCGGCGAATGCGGCCGGCGTAATGATAGGTCAGGTTCTCTTCGTCGAGGCCAAGCAGATTGAGGAGGGTTGCGTGGACGTCGCGGATGGGGATTGGTTCGTCGGCTGCGCAGAGGCTGAAGTCGTCGGTCCCGCCGGCGGTGGCACCGCCTTTCACGTCGCCGCCCGCCATCCACATGCACAGGGCGTGGCCGTTGTGGTCGCGTCCGACCTTTTCGCCGACGCTCCCATTGACGAACGACGTGCGTCCCATCTCAGAGGCCCAGACGACGAGCGTTTCGTCGAGCAGCCCGCGTCGCTTCAGGTCGGCCAGCAGTCCGGCCACAGGCAGGTCGACCTCGCGACTGTGTTTGATCATGCCGTCCTTCACGTTGCCGTGGTCGTCCCAACTGTCCTTGCCGATCTGCACACCGTGTAGGAGGAGAGTGTGGCGCACGCCCCGCTCGACCAGGCGGCGGGCCAGCAGGCATTGGCGCCCAAAGCCGGCTGTCTTCGGATCGTCGAGACCGTAGAGGGCCTTGGTCTCCTCCGTTTCGCCGGAGAGATCGACGAGTTCGGGCGCGGCGGTCTGCATGCGAAAGGCCAGCTCATAGGCGCTGATGCGGGCCTCAAGTTCACTGTCCTGGCCACCGTCGCTGAGATGCCGGCGGTTGAGCCAGGCAAGCGCGTCGAACTCCTGTCGTTGCTGCGCGGCGGTCACGCCTTGCGGCCGGGCCAGATCCACGATCGGGGTGCCGGTCGGACGCAGGAAGGTGCCTTGATAAGCTGCGGGTAAATAGCCGTTGCTCCAGACCGCCGCGCCGTTGGTGGGCGCCCCGCGCGGATCCTGAATGACGACGTAGCCCGGAAGATTCTGGTTCACGCTGCCGAGCCCGTATTGCACCCAGGAACCAACCGACGGGCTGCCTGGAAATTGGCTGCCGGTCGCGACGTGCAGTGTGGCGGGACCGTGATTCTGGTTGTCCACCTGAATGCCGTGAATGAACGCAAGGTCATCCACATGCCGGGCGAGGTTCGGAAACAACTCGGAGATGTAACGGCGCGACTGGCCATGCTGCTGAAACTTGAACGGGCTCCCCACGCATTGATGGTCAAACGTCAGGCGCCCTTGCAGTTCGCCGGAAGCGATCTTCGGAAGGTGCGGAATCCGTTTGCCGTGGAACTCGTTCAGCCTGGGTTTGTATTCGAACGAATCCACCTGGCTGACGCCGCCGCACATGAAGAGCATGATGCAATTCCTGGCCTTGCGGGGAAACAAGGGCGCCTTGACCGCCAGCGGATCGATGATGGGAGAAGCGGCCCGCGCCTCGCGTGCCAGGAGTCCCGTGAGCGCGAGACCGCCGAACCCGTGGAACATCCGCCCGAGAAAATCCCGGCGACTGGAA
This sequence comes from Kapaibacterium sp. (SeqCode), assembly GCA_044339945.1. Taxonomy (GTDB): domain Bacteria; phylum Verrucomicrobiota; class Verrucomicrobiia; order Limisphaerales; family UBA9464; genus CAIWAH01. The sequence continues at coordinate 3,117 of JBIIUN010000410.1, read as the reverse complement.
CCGAATCCGTGCGACCACAGCGCGTCTGGAAATGGCTTATTCGACATAGACAAATTCGTTGGCGTTGAGGAGCACGCGGCAAACGGCGGCCACTGCATCGCTGCCTTCCGTGCTGGATCTCATCAGCGCCTGCATTCGTTCGGATTCGTCGGGCGCAGGCTCGCGACCGAGCGCGGTCTTGAAAGCGAGTTGGATCTGGGCCACCGGCGACTCCCCGGCGTCCTTGCGGACGCGGGCGGCAAAGTGGGTGGCTTCCTCGTTGGCGAAGCGCCCGTTATACATGGCCAGCGCCTGCAAGGGCGTCACGGAAACCTGCCGCCGATCACGCGAGGCATCGCACACCACGGAGTCGAACGTTTGCATGAAAGGCATGGTCATCGAGCGTTGCTGGTAAATGTAGATGCTGCGCTTGCGTCCTTCGGGACCGTCCTGCGTGGCCCACTTGCTGTTGTCGTATTTCACTTCCTCGGCTAACCCCTCGGGCAGCGGAGGGAAAATCGGAAGCCCAAATTGTTCCGGGTTCAATCGTCCACTGACCGCCAGCACGGCGTCGCGCACCGCCTCGGCCTCCAGGCGCCGCGAACGGAAACGCCAGAGGAGCGTGTTCTCCGGATCCGCCGTTTCCGCCTGAGCATCGTGATGCCTCGACGATTGGCGATAGGTGGCGGAGTTGAGGATCAGCCGGTGCATGGCCTTGACGCTCCACTTGGAATCGGTGAACCGACGGGCCAGCCAGTCGATCAACTCGGGATGCGAGGCGCCGCCGCTGAGCTTGCCAAAATCGCTCGGCGTGGCGACGAGTCCGCGCCCGAAGTGCCAGTCCCAAAGCCGATTCACCATCACTCTCGCGGTCATTGGGTTTTCGGAGTTCGCGATCCATTGGGCAAGAGCGAGGCGGCGGCTGCGGGTCGGCCAGCGCTTGAAGGGATCAAGGCGAATCGGCGCCGGGTCCTGATTGCCCGTGATGACACTGGGAAAGCCGGGTTCGACGACTTCGCCGGGCTTGTCCCACTCGCCGCGATTGAGGACCCGCGTCTCCGGCACACCGGGTTCGAACGGCGGCCCGTAGGAGTGACGCAACGACATGGCGACGGGTTGCAGGCGCTTGAGATCCTGTTCAAGCAAGCGGATGCGCGCTTTGGCTTTGCTCCGCTGTTCGCGTTGCTCCGGCGTGAGCGGAATCTTCGAATCCGATTTCTTGCCGATGTCCTCGATCTTGTCCAATGCGGCCACGAGCGAGCGGGGCTCAGCCAACTCTGCGTTGCGCTGGTCGGTGAGCTTCGCCGCCCATTCCTTTTCCCCTTTGCGATAGAACGCCGCGGGGAGCGGCCCGCCGATCTGGAAAATATCCCCCGGCAACGGGCGCTGGAGCTGGACCGTCGAGAAGAAGGCCTTCATGCGATAGAAGTCCTTGGTCGGAATGCGGTCGTATTTATGGTTGTGACACTGCGCGCAACCGACCGTGAGACCGAGGAAGACGGAACTGACGGTCGCGGTCATTTCGCTGAGCATTTCATGCCGTGAAGCGTCGCCGCGCGGTTCGGTGAACGGCGCCAGGCGAAGGAACGTAAGCGCAACAGTGGGCTCGGGCTTCGAATCAGGAAGGTCGCCCGCGCCCATGATCTCTTCCGCTTCATCGCCCGCGATCTGTTCGATCACAAATTGGTCGTAGGGTTTGTCCTGATTGAAGGCGTCGATGACGTAGTCCCGATAGCGCCATGCGTGCGGCAGATCGGGATCCCCTTCGTAGCCGGCGGTGTCGGCATAGCGGGCGAGGTCGAGCCACAAACGAGCCCAGCGCTCGCCGTGGCGCGAATCCGCCAGCAGCTTGTCCACCAGCTTCTCATACGCCTTGGGATCGGGGTCATTCACGAACGCATCCACTTCGGCAGGCGACGGAGGCAGGCCGATCAAATCCAAGTAAAGCCTCCTCACGAGAGTCCGAGCCGGGGCTGCCGGCGCGAGCGTTAAACCCTTTTCCTCCAGTCGGGCGAGAACGAAATTGTCGATCCCGTTCGTGACGCGGTCGGCGTGCCGGACCGAAGGGGGCTTTATGTCGCCAGGCGGACTGAACGGCCATGCCGCTGAGGAATTCGTGGACGACAACTCCGCGGGCAAAACATTCACCAACAAGCCGCGTGCAAGGAAGCAAACGACGATGGCCACGGTCGCAGTGGGACCAAGCAGGAATCGCTGTTGCGCCGAGTTCATGGAGGCGAGGCTATGCTTTCAGCGCCTCACGCCAAGCGCTTCTTCCGGACGCTGTTCCTCACTTCACCGCGTAGCGAGCCCGCAATCAAACCCGTCAAGCGAGGATGTCCTTCGCCACGCTCCCGTGCTCGTCGGTTAGGCGGAAGTCGCGGCCCTGGAAACGGTAGGTGAGCCGTTTGTGGTCGATGCCCAACTGATGCAGGATGGTCGCGTGAATGTCGTAAACAGTCGTGAGGTGATTTCGGTCCACCTGCCAGCCGCGCAGCCAGTCTTCGCCGCCGACCAAGGCCGTCGCCGCCTCGTGGAGCTTCTTCACGATCTGTTCCGCACTGAGTCTCGATCGTTTCGTGAGTCTCAAGGGGCGGCTCCGCCGCCCGCAGACTCTCAAAGCATCCGGATCACTCTATGGGGAGCACACCACTGGCAAATGAAATACGCTGGTTAAGCCCGGTCTGCGAGCGGCGGCGACTGTGCACCGAATCACGACTCGAATGGACTCTTGGAGGCTCGAATCGGCGTTTGGAGTAGCCACGGTGCGGCTTGCTGTATTCGGCCCTCTATACACCCGCAAACATCCCTGACTTAGTCTTAGCCACAGTCTTAGTTTTGTCGGCTTCCGACGTAAGTCGTTGAGGGAGAAGATGGTGCCAGAGGGGAGAATCGAACTCCCGACCAAGGGCTTATGAGTCCCCTGCTCTACCGCTGAGCTACCCTGGCACGAAAAGGCGGGCGGATAAATAGATACGCCCGGAGGACCGGGCAAGCGGTTTCTCCGCCGGGCCGGATGCGCACCGCGCGCAAGTCCACGATCAGGGCGCTTTCGCCGATTCGATGCGCACGAGGGCGGAGTCCCGGTTGTTGGACCAATTGCTGCCCCATTCGAGCACGTAGAGGGCGCCGTCGGGA
>JBIIUN010000411.1:0-4541 GCA_044339945.1 Kapaibacterium sp. (SeqCode) | reverse complement strand
AACCTAGTCGCTACAGCGCCTATGCGGGCTGCCAATCCGCCGCGGGGTTTGGGCGTTACCTTTCCCGGTTTTCATCCCTGAGGTGGGGCCCGTGCAGGGCGCGGGAAGCTCTGTCGCCCCTCCCCGGGGCTGGCTAGCCTCCGCCCATCACCCAAAGTTCACGCTGTGGGCTACGTTCTGCCGCCGCTCCGCGGCTGGCGGGAAGGCTTCGCCGGGCGTTCACCTCATTGCCCGACATTCCAAGCTGACATCTGCGCCTCCCGATGGACCCATCGCGACCGCCTTTCGGACTGCGGGGGCATGCCCCCGCTTTCCCTTCACCCCATGCCGCAGGATGCCCAACGGTGAAGCCAAGGCGCCGGCCTGCTGGCCCTGTCCCCATGGACCCTACGCGCACCCACTCCTACTCGGGCCTCGCCAACCATGCCCATGAGATCTGGCCTGAAGCCGGAACCACCGATGTCGCCCGGAGAGTGAGACTCGTAACCTCGTCTCCCGCGCCCATGGTGGGGCGGTGCTGCCACGCCGCCGCCTTCACCCCCGGGGCAAATCCGAAAACCGGACGTCGCCTTGGCCCGGCTTCCGTGGCAACGTTCCATCCGTGGCCCGTCCTGTTGAGCGACCTCCCGAGAAGAGCGATGCCGGCTCCCGCCCGCTGCCGCAGTTGCCGGGCGTCGCGCTGATGGCGGAGCTGTTCGAGCACGTGCCCGACGCGGCGTTCTTCGTGAAAGACCGTGACGGCCGCTACGTGGCGGTGAACCAGTCGCTGGTCGAACGGGTCGGCTTCCGTGAACGCAAGGCGCTGCTCGGTCGCCACGTGCGCGAGGTGTTCCCAGCCGACCTGGCCGAACGTTACGCCGCGCAGGACGCGGCTGTCTGCCGCACCGGACGGCCCGTCCGCGACCGCCTGGAATTGCATTGGTATCCGCGGCGGCAGAAGGGCTGGTGCCTGACCACCAAGCTCCCGTTGTGCGACGCCGCCGGCCGCATTGTCGGGGTCGTCGGCATTTCGCGCGACCTGCGGGCACCGGGCGACGGCTCGGTGATTCCCGCCGGGCTGGCCACCACGCTGGAGTTTCTCGAAACCAGCTTCGCCGAACCGATCTCGCCCTCGACGCTCGCGCAAAGGGCCGGGCTGTCGCCGGTCCGGTTTGCGCGCCTGATCAAGCGCATCTTCCGGCTCACGCCCAGCCAGCTCATCACCCAGACCCGCCTGGCCGCCGCGTCCCGTCTGCTTGAGGAAACCACCCGGCCCGTGGCGGAGATCGCGCACGCCAGCGGTTTCTATGACCACAGCGCCTTCACGCGCGCCTTCCGCTCGGCCACCGGCCTCACGCCGACCGCCTATCGCGAGGCCAAGCGCGGCTGAAGGCCTGCCAGCCCGGGCGGCAATGGCAAATGTCTTCTCACTTGGTCCAGATCCACGACGGCTTGGACGCAGTCTCGGCCAAGGCGAGATCGATTGGTTCTCGATGCGCGCGGTGCTCAGGCTCCAAGGGAGCGAAGCTCACCTTCCGTCGGATATCCGATGCCTCCCCGTCGCGGAACGCCAATTGCAACCGACGTCCGGGCCAGTTAACTTCACCATCGTGAATCCGGAAATTGATCCAAAGTTGCTGGAGAATCCTGTCTTCCAACGGGTATTGGCCGACTCGCTCTCGATTCAGGATCGGTTCTCTGCCGAGCCGGTTTTCGCCCGCACCGGAAAAGGTTTTCTGAAGAGCGAGGGGGTCAGGCCGCTGCAGGAGATCAAAAGTAAGGAAAAGCTCGCGGAAGACTGAAGCATGGCGCGGGTCCGCACTTGGCTGAAACCGTATCCGTGGGAGTTCGTCACCGCGCAGAATGCCCTGCTCTGTCGGGCCAAGGATGCACTGCACAAACCCACCTCCGACGGTCACGACCAAACAAAACAGCTTTGGGACCAATTGCACCCCCAGCCGATGCCGTTGGAGGAAGCTGTTGAGCTATGTCGCCGATGCCACAAACTGGCGCCGTTCTGTTTTTACAACGGCAACACATTTGCCGGCATTATCCGCGACGTGGTGAGGGGCTTGGAACTGCCGCCCACGCAGGCTCATGTCATTCGCAGCCTAGCCGGGCACATCGTCGCCGGCGTCTCTTCGGGAGAGGAAGAGCGGGCGTTCCGCGAATTCTGCGGTTCACTCGGATGATTACGAAACGGCGGCTTGCCTAGGCCAGTAGCCCTTTAACCACTTCCCCGGCGATGTCGGTGAGGCGGTAATCGCGGCCGGTATGGCGGTAGGTAAGGCTTTCGTGGTCGAAGCCCAGCAGGTGCAGGATGGTCGCGTGGAAGTCGTGCATGTGGACTGGATTCCGGCCGACGTTGATCCCGTAGTCGTCGGACTCGCCATAGACGGTCCCGGCCTTCACGCCCGCGCCGGCCAGCCAGGACGAGAACACCCAGTGATGATGTTCGCGGCCCTTGTGGTTGGCGGCTTCGTTGAAGGGCGTGCGGCCGAACTCGGTGGTCCAGACGACCAGCGTATCGTCGAGCATCCCGCGCTGCTTGAGGTCACGCAGCAGCCCGGCGATGGGCTGGTCCACGTTCTTCGCCAGCGGCGCATGGGTGAGCATGTCGCCGTGGGCGTCCCAGTTGTCGGACGAGCCGACGTCGATCAGTTCGACGAAGCGCACGCCGCGTTCCGCCAGCCGGCGGGCAACGAGGCATTGCCACGCGAAGCCCTTGGTGCTGCCGCGTTCGAGGCCGTAGAGCGCCAACGTGGCGTCGCTCTCGCGGGACAGGTCGAAGACGTCGGGTAGTTCCATCTGCATGCCGAAGGCGGTCTCGAAGGACTTCATCCGGGCACTCAGCAGCGGGTCGTCCGCGCGCGGCGCGAGGTGGCGCTGGTTCAGCTTCGCCAGGGCGGCGAGTTCCAGCTCCTGCAACCGGCTGGTCGCGACGCGGCGGCGGAGATTCGCGACGGGTTCCGCGCCGGGCACCACGAGCGTGCCCTGGTGCGCGCCGGGCAGGAAGTCGCTCGCCCACACCTGGCCGCCGGCGTAGGGCGTCTTGGGCGCGATGACGACGAACGACGGCAGGTTGCGGTTCTCGGTTCCGAGTCCGTAGCTGACCCATGAGCCGAGGCTCGGCCGCGCGAAGGTGAACGAACCGGTGTGGATGCCGAGGGTCGCCTCGTAGTGGTTGGTGTGATCCGACTTCAACGAGCGGATCACGCACAGGTCGTCGACGCAGCCGGCCATGTGCGGGAAGAGCGAGCTGACCTCCGTGCCGCAGCGGCCGTGGCGGCTGAACTCCCACTGCGGCCGTTTGGCGAACATCTTGAAGTCGCCCTTGCGACCCTGGAACTCATTCACGGAAATCGTCTTGCCGGCGTCGGCGAACAGCTTCGGTTTAGGGTCCCACGAGTCCACGTGCGACACGCCGCCGCTCATGTAGAGGAAGATGACCCGCTTCACCTTGGGCTCGAAGTGCGGCGCGCGCGGCCTCAGCGGGTCCACCGAACCCGAGCGCCCGACGTCCTCGGCGAGGAGCTGCGAGACGAGCCCCGGAAAGAGCGCCGAACCGCCTACTAGCGAACGCAGGAAGCCGCGGCGGTTGGGGTCAAAGGAGCGGGGAGTCTTCATGGGGCTTCAACGGTGTGTCGCGCTGGAGTTGCGGCTAAGCGGCGACCAGTCTTTGCGTGCGCTTTCCCCTCACCCCGGCCCTCTCCCTGAGGGAGAGGGAGAAGATCACATCGCAGGACGACTTCGACCCTGATGGGCTTCGATTCAACGAGGCGATAGGCTGTCCCAAAACCCCCTGCGTTTGGATTCATGGCGCGCTGGGAGGCGACTCCCTCTCCCCGGGGGAGAGGGTTGGGGTGCGGGGAAACCGGGCTCCACGAACAACCGCCGCTCACCCTTGAACTCACCTCGGTCAATGGTCTGGTCGCACTCATGAGTCTCTCAGTCCACGGTCAGGAATTCGTTGCTGCCGAAGAGCACGCGGGCGAAGGCGGCCCACACGGCGGATTCGCCGGCTTCGTTTCCGGTCGCGGTCAGTTCGGAGCGATAGGCCGAGAGGAATTCGCCCGCTTCAGCCGCTTCGGCCGGCCGCGGGTCTCGGCCCAGGGCCAGCCGGTAGGCCGCCTTCACCCGCTCCGATTCCTCGGTCGCGACGGCCAGCACACGGGCGGCAAACTTCTCCGCGCTGGCGTGGACGAAGGGGTCGTTCAGGTAGAACAGCGCCTGCGTGGGCACGGTGGTGGTGCGGCGTTCGGCGGTGCTGGCGTTGGGATCGGCGCCGTCGAAGAGCGCGAGGAACGGATGCCGTTTGATCCGCTGGGTCATCAGGTAAACGCTGCGCCGGCTGTGGTCATACACCGCGCTGAACGGGCCGTGTTGCGTGTAGCCCCAGCCGGTTGGCGCCGGGAACGGATGCCCTTCGCCGGGCGTCGGGTCCAGCGCGCCGCTGACCCGCAGGAGCGCGTCGCGCGTCTCCTCGGCCCCGAGACGGCGGCGGGTGAACGGCGAGAAGCAATCAGTGTTCAGTGCGTCAGTATTCAGTCCGGCGACGCGGG
>JBIIUN010000044.1:0-16034 GCA_044339945.1 Kapaibacterium sp. (SeqCode) | reverse complement strand
CGAACCGCTTCACCGAGCGGGGCGAGGTTCTCGTCGACGAGCCGGCGGCGGAACGGCGCGACCAGACCGTCGAGCCCCGCTCGCAGCGTCTTCAACTCGCGCTCGGCGGACTCGGTGCGGCGCTGGTGTTCGGCGCGTTCCGCGCGCGTGCCGACCACGACGACGCGGTCGTTCGGCTTGAGCCAGCGGTCGGGATCGAACGCTGGCCGGAGGATTGCCTGCAGCCCGTAGTATTCGGCCTGCGTGACCGGCTCGAACTTGTGGTCGTGACACCGCGCGCATTGCAGCGTGAGCCCGAGGAACGCGTGGCCGATGAGCTGCACGTTGCCTTCGAGCACCGCGTATTTGTCCACCTTCACCTCCAGCGGATTGCCATCACTCTCGCCGGAACCGTCGGGCGGATTGCGGAAGAAATGGGTCGCGGTCAGCGCCTCCACCATGTCGGGCGTCACGTCGCCGTCGGGGGAATAGCCGGCGAGTTCGTCGCCGGCGACCTGTTCGAGCAGGAAGCGGTCGAACGGCCGGTCGGCGTTGAAGGCACGAACCACGTAATCGCGATACTGCCAGGCGAGCGGCCGGTCCGAGTCCGCGTTGAAGTAGCCGTTGGAATCCGCGTAACCCGCGATGTCGAGCCAATGCCGGCCCCAGCGCTCGCCATACTGCGGCGACGCGAGAAACTGTTCCACAAGGTGCCGCCACGCCTCGGCGCGGGCATCGTTCAGGAACGCGGTGACTTCCGTCAGGGACGGGGGAACTCCGCGCAGATCGAAGCTCAGCCGGCGAATCAACGTGCGGCGGTCGGCCTCGGACGCGGGAGCGAGTCCGTGCGACTCCAGGCCGGCCGCGACGAAACGATCCACCGGCGTGTGCACCCACGCCCGATTCTGGCCGGCCGGCGGCTGGACCGGGACCGGCCTTTGGAAAGCCCAGTGCGGCGAGGCCAGGCGGTTCGTTTCGGCTCCCATTCCAGTGCCCGTGGAGAACAGCGAAAGAACCACCCCAAACGCTATCGCGGGAGCAATCGTTCGCGGTCGGACCGGACTGGCATCCATGGTGGGCAAGCTGGCTCCAGCAAAGCGAACCCGGGCGCCAACCGGCAAGCGGCAATCCGGGAAACACGGCGAGACGGATGCATCCGGGCACTGCCCCCGAAATTCGCTGGACCCCCTCTCTTCCGCTCGGAGCGGAGGAGAGGGTCGGGGAGAGGAGGTTCTGCGCCCCGGGTGGGACGACCCCTCTCCCCCACCCTCGCTTTGCTAGTGCCTCGCAGGGCGAGGGAGGACCTCGGGGGCAGTCGCCAGATCCGCCCCGGCGAGACGTAGAGTCCGACGACCAGACTCCCGTTGAAGCGCAATGCGCCCATCGGAGCGGCCAGCAGTTCCCGGCGGCGGACGGCTAAAGGCCAGGGGTGATCGGGCGGCCCGCCGCGACGGCTTCCGCCACGTCCACCGCGGCGCCGGTGACCACGCGCCAATCGAGTTCCCGGGCGACCCGGACGCTCGCGGCCTGGCCCGCGGCGCGGCGTTCCGCGGCCGGGGTGTTCAGCCACGCGAGCAGTTCGCGGGCAAAGGATTCGCCATCGAACTGGCTGAAGCGGACGGCGCGCTCCCCGGCAAAGTAGCGGCTCAGGTTCTCCAGCGGCGTGCTCACGACCGGCAGGCCGCAGCCGAGGTATTCCACCGCCTTGGCCACGAAGGCGCAGTGTGTGCCGTTCGATTCCTCATAGGGCACAAGGCCCACGTCCGCCGTCTGGAGCTGCCGGGCGACCTCGGCATAGGGCACGAAACCGGTCAGCTCGAACTTCACCGCGGGCGCCTGTTGGCGGACGGCGGCGACGAAACGTTGCAGCGATGGCGTCTCGCGGCCGACGAAACGGAAGACCGTCTGCGGCCGGGCCGCAACCACACGCACGACCGCCTCCCGCGCGATGGGACCAAGGTGATGTTCGTCGAAGGAACCGTGCATGACCACGACGCCGGGCGAATTCACCGGCGCTTCGGCGGGCCGGAACAACGTGGCATCGTAGCCGTATTGGATCGCCCGCACCCGTTCGCGCGGGAAGCCGGTGGCGGCGAACCGCTCGGCCAGCGGCGTCGAGACCGTCAGCACACCCTCGACGTCGTAACGGCGCGGCAGGCCGAGCTCGAAGCGGGTGAGAGCGCGCACCACGGGCCGTGGCATGACCCAGTTCGGCCACGTCTCCATGAAGCCGGTCAGGTAATCGAGGAAGTTGAGCACCACCGGCGTGCCCAGTTCCCGCCGCAGCCGGCCGGCGGCCACGGCGGAAATCGTGTGCTGCGCGAACAGCAGGTCGAAGCGGAACGCCTCCCGCCGTCCCCGCTGAACCGCGAGCAATTGGGCCCGCACCTGGGCCGCGAGGGCCGATGGGTAGAGCAGATACTTCAGGTTCCGCCGGCGCGTGTAGCGGCCCATTTCCCACCGGGTAAAGGGATGGATGGCGAGCTTCAGCCGGCCGGCAATCGGGCCGGAGTCGGGAAACTGCGGGCAAAACAGGTGAACGGAATGGCCGCGCCGGACGAATTCCTCGACGAGGTAAACCGCCTCGGCCGAACCGCCGCCACTGGGCGGGAAGAACGGTTCGTGGGTGAGGAAGGCGAGGCGCATGGGCGGTTCAGGCGAGGCGGTTCACGGCAAGTCGCGCAGGAACTTTTCCAGCATCGCGGTGCCGCGTTCGAGGCTGGCGACGCTGATCCATTCGTCGCTGGTGTGGGCCTGCGCGATGTCGCCGGGCCCGAAGACGACGCTCGGTGTGCCGCCTTCCGCCAGCGGGGCGGCGTCGCAGAAGTAATGCACGCCCACGGTGCGCTTCCGGCCGGCCGCGCGGCAGAGCTCCCGAACCAAGGGCAAGCCCGCGTCCGTTTCCAGGGCGTGGCAGGGCGAGAGCCGCAGGTTGTCGAAGGTCGCCTTCAGCTTCTTCGCCCGCAGCAGCCGCGTGATTTCCCGGCGCACGCCGGCCTCGGTCTCGCCGGGCAACGTGCGGCGATCAATCGAGATCACGCACTCGTTCGGAACGATGTTCGGCTGCGTGCCACCGCGGATGGAGCCGACGTTGATCGTGGGCGAGCCCAGCAACGGATGCGACCGCCGGTTCAATTCCGCCCGGTAATCCGTCTCCAATGCCTCCACGACCCGGGCCATCGCGTGGACGGCGTTCCGGCCGAGCTGCGGCGTGGCGCCGTGCGCGCTGCGGCCGGCGGTCTTGAGCTGGAGCCACACGTCGCCCTTGTGCGCGGTGACCACTTCCAGGCGTGTCGGTTCACCCACGATGGCGAGGTCACCGCGGGCGCCATGCCGTGCGTAATGGCGGGAACCCAACTGGCCGTTCTCCTCGTCCACGAGGCCGAGGAACACCAGTTCGGTCGCAGCCGGCCGGCGGCCCGAAGTCGCGACGGCGAGCAGGGCGGACAACATCGCCGACACGCAGCCCTTGGTATCGCAGGCGCCGCGGCCGTGGATGCGTCCGCCGGCGAGCCGGGGCCGGAGCAGCGTGTCCAACTCGGGAAAACCCACCGTGTCGAGGTGCGGCGCCAGCAGCACCCGCTGGCGGACGGGGCCGGATGGCGCCAGGCGAAGCAATACGTTGCGACGCCCCGGGGCGACGTCCTGGAACTCGGGCGTCAGCCCGGCGCGGCGGCCGAGTTCGGCGACGAATTGGCCCGCCTGCGCTTCGCCAGCCCGGGCGTCGCCGGCCGGCAGGAAGGCCGGGTTGACGCTGGGAATCGCGATGAGATCCAGCAGGCGTTGGACAGGTGCGGAGCGGGCGGCCACGGCGCAAAGGCTAGGAGGGGACATGCGGCTTGGAAAGACCGGGGCTGGCATTGAATACAACGAGTCGCAATGGCGAAGTGTCGAGGAGCCACGCTCGGGCGCATCTATTCACCGTGGCTGAGCCGGCAGTCGAAGCCCCCGCGGTAGCTGCCGACGTGAGTCGGTGGCAGTCGCGCCGCGCCGACCCGCACGCCCACGGACTTACGTCCGCAGCTACCGCGGGAAGCGGCCCCACTGGCCACGATGAATAGATGCGCCCGCCATGCTCGCCAGGCACTTTTCGAGAGCAATGGCACCCATCGCGACCGAACGTTGCCCATGCTCGACGATGCCGGTGTAAATGGGCGCTTTCGCCGCGCCCCGGCGACGGCGTGGAACATGAAAACCACAAGGGCCCCGGCTTGAATCCGCATTCATGGGTCGAGTCGGCCATGTTCTAGGCCGAACGTTAAGGCTTGGTAAAAGATCAGACCCGAGCGTGAAACCAGGGTAAAGTTCCTTGGTTAAGGCGGGGTAAGGCGCGTTCATGTCGCCATGAAAACAAAACGTTGCTTCCCCGGGATCGTCGTCGCTTCGGTGTTGGCCGTGGTCCAAGTCGCCTCCGCCCAGTCGGCCATTTCGGCCACCACGTCCGTTTCGATCACGTCCGCGGGAGTCTCCTCCAACCGCGTTACCATCGACGACGACGCCAACCGCGTCTGGGTGGTCCAGCAGTCCACCAACCTCACCGACTGGTCGGAGATCGACGTGTGGAAGGTCCATAACGGAAACTTCCACCGCTCGCTGCTCCGTTCGCCGACGGAAAACGGATTCTACCGCGTCATCGCCGACGCCACCCGGCAGCAGGATATTCTCAGCACCACGGCCGATGCGCTGAAGTTGCCAGGAACTCGGTTCAACTACGCCGCGCCCGTCCTGCCTCCGAGCTACCTCACGCCGCAGATCACCGGACAGGACAACACCCCTCCGAACAACCCGGTGACCGATGCGGGCGCGACCTTGGGACGCGCGCTCTTCTATGACAAACGGCTTTCGACCAACGGCACCGTCTCCTGCTCCTCCTGCCACCAGCAGCAGGCTGGTTTCTCTGATCCGAGGAAGTTCAGCGTCGGCTTCAACGGCGGGTTGACCGACCGCAACTCGATGGGCCTGGCCAACGCGCGCTACTATCCGCGCGGCCGCTTCTTCTGGGATGAACGCGCCGCCACGCTGGAAGACCAGGTGCTCCAGCCGATCCAGAATTCCGAGGAGATGGGAATGACCCTTCCGGCGCTCGTGACGCGCATCTCGGCGGAACCGTTCTACACGAATCTCTTCGCGAATACCTTCGGCACCACCGAAGTGACCACGAACCGAATCTCACGGGCGCTCGCGCAGTTCATCCGCTCCATGGTTTCGACCCAGACCAAGTATGACGCCGGCGTGGCTAGCGGCTTCGCGAACTTCACCCAGCAGGAAAACCTCGGGCGCCAGATCTTCTTCGGCCAGGTCGGCAACGCCACCTGCGCGACCTGCCACGGCACGGACACGTTCACCGCGCCGAACATCTTCAACAATGGGCTGGAGTTTCCCTTCGTCGATCGCGGTGTCGGCGCGATCACTGGCCGGGCGCAGGACGAGGGACTCTTCAAGACTCCGTCGCTGCGCAACATCGCGCTCACCGCGCCCTACATGCACGACGGCCGCTTCGCCACGCTTGAGGAGGTCGTCGAGTTCTACAACTCGGGCGTCGTCAACAATCCCAACCTCGCCCCGCAGCTCCGCAATCCTCCGGGCCAAGGCGCTCCCGGGGCTCCGCGCCGGCTCAACCTGACGGTCCAGCAGAAGGCCGCGCTGGTTGCCTTCCTGCGGACGATCTCGGACACCGCGATGGCCACCGATCCGAAGTTCTCCGATCCGTTCAACTACGGAGACTGAACCAAATCGTCAGGCCAAGGTTCCGCCGGCCGGCAGGAGGGCCGGCGGCGCTGGGAATCGCGATGAGATCCAGCAGGCGTTGGACAGGTGCGGAGCGGGCGGCCACGGCGCGAAGGCTAGGAGGCCGAGCGGGACTTGGGAAGGCTGGGGGCGAACGCTTGCCGGGCTTGCTGATTCGGAGCAGCGTGGCACGCACTGAATGAAAGTGCTGACGGTTCCGTGCACTCAACTGTTGGGCGTCTGCCATGCCACAGGACAAAATCAAACTCTACGATGTTCGCACCAACGCGGAATGGCAGCGCCTTGGTTACACCGCTGAGAACCGTCCGTCTGTTACTGTCACTCCTTCTGACGTGCCGGAGTCGTTTCGTCACCTCATTCCATTCGTTGAGCGTTGGGCGATTGGCTGCGATGTGATTCGAGGGGATTACTTTTCCAAGCAGCCGCAGGCTGACATTGACGCTTTTCATCAGGCAGTCCTTCCACAACTTGACGCCCTCAACAACTGGGTAGCTACGCTGCCGTTCGACGATGCGAAGTGTAATTTTCTAACGATGCTCAAGGCGCACTGTGAGGCCACGCCACCGCCGCCCCCTGAACAGATCGCGGAGACTCGCCGCCGCAGGGCATCGGAGCGCGAGGCAAAGCGGAAGTATTGGAAAGATGTTTACCAACGAACGAAGAAGCCGGACGTCTCCTCCTGAGAAACTACCCGTGGAAGTCATTGGGCTGGAACAAAGGTGAAGCCGAGGGCGGCGGAGTGCTGGAGGCGGAGCGGGACTTGGGAAGGCTGGGGCGGGGCGAACGCTTGCCCGCCACCCGGTTTCCACGCAGCGTCCGTCGGATCAAACAATGCTGCTGACGGTTCGGTTCATTCAACTGTTAGCCGGCATTCGCACGTCTCGTGAAATTGACACTCGTCATTCTGAATGTGGTAGCCGCAGTTGCCTTGGTGTTTCTTGGCAGCGTTGCCGTGGCGGAGCATCGGGCTCACGCATACAGCGTTTACCGTGAGCTGAAGACACAGAATGTTTTGGTCGAGCGCCCAGACTACGATGTGGAGCGTCGCATTCGCACCGTTGCAGCAGGCGGCACATATTCATCTACGATTGGCTGGATTGGTGCGGGCATTTGCCTCGCGAATGCCGTAGCGATTGGATTTTTGTGGAGGAGTCAGAAACCATGACGGCTAAACAGATCACTGCATCTAATCGCCGCCCCGCTCGGCAGTCGGACTGTTCAGGTAATTTTGCAGCGATTGTTGCAGCCGACCGGACGTTTCCGGCGGCGGTCGCTGAGCTTGGTAGATAGGCGACTAGCGCGCATGTGGCGACGAATCACGATCTCAGACGATGCGAGTTATATCCTAAGCCTCTGCCAGAATTCACAGGGGCGGCGTTTTTGCGTCGCTACTGAGTCCGGTATTTCACCTCCCGATGTGGTTTTCCAGACGCGGCCAATAGAAGGAGCTGTGTTTCGAGCACTCTCGGACGACGGCGCATTGCTTCTTTTCGAGCACGCCACCGGACAGAGCTTCTTCTTCGGTGCCCATGGCGAGTGGTTGACCGTCGCAGAGGAGGAGGCTCTAGCGGACGACCGCGAGTTGGTGCCGTGGGTTACATCGCAACCGCCCACATTTCCGCCTAAATGACAACGTCACCTCCTGAGGAACTAACCGAGGAAGTCATTGGGCCTGAACTAGGGTAACGCCGGGGGCGGCGGCAGAGTGCTGGAGGCGACCGAGCTCTTTGCGTTTCTGCCGGGCCTCCGCCACGCGGCTCTTCACGGCCCGCGTCTTCACGCTAACCATGGGTTGCAGCGCCCGTTACAGGAACAATTCAACTGATTTGCCATGAAAATGACCCGCCTGATCCCAATGCTCCCTGTCCGGCACCTGCCGGCCGCCGTGGAATTCTACTGCGGCAAGCTGGGCTTTGCCGTCGAGAACCGGAACGACGACTGGGGTTGGGCCATGCTCCGTTTCGATGAGTGCCGGCTGATGCTGGACCAGTCGATCAACCAGCACCCCGTCCAACCCCGCGACGGAATCCTCTACCTGTATCCCGACGACATCGCCGCGTATCACCGGCAGGTGCGGGCCAACGGGCTGACCGTGCCGGACCTGGAAGTCACCTTCTACGGGCTCACGGAGTTCCGCCTCACCGACCCGGACGGCAACCGCCTCTGGATCGGCCAGAACACGGCGGCTCCCATGGCGTGAGCGCGGGCGTCGGTGACCGCCAAGCCGCCCCGGCGATCAATTCGAGAAAGACAAACATCCCGTAGCGCCACCGCGGTGGTTGCGGATGCCAAGGGTATTCTTGCGGCGACGGCGTCATCTCAGTCGCGCTCCCTGCACCGGGAGCAACCTCAGGCCTTCAGCTTCTTCTCCAACAGCTCGCCGACCACGGCGGGGTTGGCCTTGCCCTTGGACAGCTTCATCACCTGCCCCTTGAGTGAATTCAGGGCGGCCACCTTGCCTGCCCGGTAATCGGCCACAGCCGCCGGATTGGCCGCGATGGCCTGATCGCACAGGGCCTCGATGGCGCCCGTGTCGCTGACCTGGGCGAGCCCGCGCTGTTCCACGATCGCCGCCGGAGCGCCACCGTGGGTGAACAGCTCGGTGAAGACGGTCTGCGCGATCTGGTTGCTGATCTTGCCGGCATCCACCAGCTCGACGAGTTCGCGCAGGGCGCCCGGACCGAATTTCAGGTCGCCGAGTTCGCCGGCGGATTCCGCGAGTTTCGCCGCGAGGTTGTTGATGACCCAGTTGGCGATGGCCTTGGGGTTCTTGTAGCCGGTCGCGGCCTGCTCGAAGAAGCGGCCGAGCGGGAGATTGTCGGTAAGCACCTGGGCGTCGCCGGCCGGCAAACCGAACTCCCGCATGAGCCGCTGCTTGCGCTGGAGCGGCAGCTCAGGAACGGCGGCACGGATTTCGGCCAGCCACTCGTCGGTCGGACAGAACGGCATCAGGTCGGGTTCGGGGAAATAGCGGTAGTCGTGCGCGTCCTCCTTGGACCGCATCGTCTCGGTGATGCCGCCCACGTCGTCCCAGCGGCGGGTTTCCTGGCGCAGGGATTCGCCGCGCTGCACGGCCGCGATCTGGCGCGGAATCTCGTATTCCAGCGCCGTCCGGACGCCGGAGAACGAATTCATGTTCTTGATCTCGATCTTGGCGCCGAGTTTCTCGCTGCCCTTGGGCCGCACGGAGACGTTTACGTCGCAGCGCACCATGCCCTTCTCCATGTCACAGTCGCTGATGCCGCCGCGCACGAGGATGTCGGTGAGCGCCCGGAGGTAGGCGTAGGCGTGCTCGGGACCACGCAGGTCGGGCTCGGACACGATCTCCAGCAACGGCACGCCGCCACGGTTGAAATCCACGCCACTGTGACGGTCGAAGTGGTTGTTCTTGCCGACGTCTTCCTCCAGATGCGCCCGGGTGATGCGCACCTTGGCGAGCTGGCCCTCGAACTCGAACTCCACCCAGCCATTGGCGGTGCTGGGCTTGTCGTATTGGGTGACCTGGTAGTTCTTGGCGGAGTCGGGGTAGAAGTAGTTCTTCCGGTCGAACTTGGCGAAGCGGGGAATCTCGCAGTTCAGCAGGTAGCCGGTGAGCACGGTCAGGCGGAGCGCCTCGGCATTGGCGACGGGCAGCACGCCGGGCATGCCCAGGCAGATCGGGCAGACGTTCGTGTTCGGGTCCGAGCCGAACGTGTTCGCGCAGCCGCACCACATCTTGGACTTCGTCTTGAGCTGGACGTGCGTTTCGAGGCCGATGACCGCTTCGTATTCCATGTCGGCCGGAGGTTCTGCCACGGGCGCCGGCGGAAGCCAGACCAAGTTGAAGTCCGGCCCGGGCATCATGCCGCGCGAAAATCACCCTTGCACCGCGCCGCTTCCTCGCCATGTTGACCCCGCAGCACGTCCGGGAACTTCCCCACAGATTCGCCATTCCTTTCCTCTGGTGTCTCTGATGCGCACAGGCGCTTTCCTCTCGCAAGAGTCGGGTCCTCCCGGCGTGTCGGCGAACCAGCTTTTCATTATGGCACGCGCACCAAAAGATCCCGCGGCTCCCAAGAAGAAGACGGCCAAGAAAAAGGCCGCCAAGGCCGCGCCCGAGATCGTTGAATCCGAATCCGCCGTCGAAACGGCCGCGGAAATTCAGGCCACCTTGCCGATCCCCGAACCGGAAACCACCCCGGCGGAACCGGCCGAAACCTCGCTTTCCCTGAGCCCGGAACCCGCCCCGGCGCCCGAACCCGTCGAGGAACCGGAACCGGTCGTCCAGCGGCGCCAACGCCCGCCCGAGCCCGACCCCGAGCCGATGCCCGAGGAGGAACTCGAACCGCCCCAGCCCGAGTTCATCGTCACGCCCCGGTCGTTGAACCTGCACGAACTGCAGCCGATGCCGATCATCCAGCTCGCGGAGATTGCCAAGGAGTTCGGCATCGAGAACTACGGCACGCTCAAGCGGCAAGAGATCATCTTCCAGATCGTCCAGCGCAACCTGAAGGCCGGCGGCACGATCTTCATCCGCGGCACGCTTGAGGTCATGAGCGAGGGCTTTGGTTTCCTGCGCTCGCCGGCTTTCAACTACCTGCCCTGCCCCGAGGACATCTACGTCTCGCCCTCGCAGATCCGCCGGTTCGACCTCCAGACCGGCGACGACGTCGAGGGCCAGGTGCGTCCGCCCAAGGACAAGGAGAAGTTCTACGCCCTGCTGCGCGTCGAAAAGGTCGCCGGCGTGGACCCCGACATCGCGAAGGAGAAGACCCACTTCGAGAACCTTACGCCGCTGTTCCCGAACCGCCGGTTCATCCTCGAAACCAGCGCGGACGAGCTCAGCACCCGCGTCGTGGACATCGTCTGCCCCATCGGCAAGGGCACCCGCGGCCTCATCGTCGCCCCGCCCCGCACGGGCAAGACGGTGCTGATGCAGAAGCTCGCCAACGCGATCCTCAAGAACAGCCCCGGCAGCCACCTCATCATCCTGCTGATCGACGAGCGGCCCGAGGAAGTCACCGACATGGAGCGCTCCTGCAAGGGCGCCGAGGTCGTCAGCTCCACCTTCGACGAGCCGCCCGAGCGGCACGTGCAGGTGGCCGAGATGGTCATCGAGAAGGCTCGGCGCATGGTCGAGCACAAGAAGGACGTCGTCATCCTGCTCGACTCGATCACCCGTCTCGCCCGCGCCTACAACACGGTCCAGCCGCACTCCGGCAAGATCCTGTCCGGCGGCGTGGACGCCAACGCGCTGCACAAGCCCAAGCGCTTCTTCGGCGCGGCGCGCAACATCGAGGAAGGCGGCTCGCTCACCATCATGGCCACGGCGCTGGTGGACACCGGCAGCCGCATGGACGAAGTCATCTTCGAGGAGTTCAAGGGCACCGGTAACATGGAAATCCACCTCGACCGCGCGCTGGTGGACCGCCGCATCTTCCCTTCGATCAACATCGAACGCTCCGGCACCCGCAAGGAGGAGCTGCTCTACCATCCCGACGAATACCCGCGCATCTCCGTGCTGCGCCGCGCGCTCGTCGGTGTGCCGCCGGTCGAGGGCATGGAACTGCTCCTCGGGAAACTCAAGAAGACGCCGAACAACATCATGTTCCTGCTGTCGATGGGCGTGAACACGCGCTGAGCGGCCCCACCGCCAAAACGAAAACCCCGCGGGACATTTGCGACGGCACTGCGGAACCGGACTCGACCGGAGCGCGCGAGTTCGGGGTCCAGGTCGGTCCCTCACGGGAAACCAAGACCTGCCTGAGCTATCGCTTCTTGGGTTGCAAGAGCAGCGCGCAATTCCAAGCGAGGAATTCCCGGGCAATTGGCAACCGCATCAACGGGGCAAGTTCGGTGAAATAGCGCGGCGCCATGGATCGGACCTCAAGTTCTGACTCCTCATCGATGGTGGCCAGGACACCACCAATGCTGGTCGGAAACAGGTTCTTTCCGGGTTGGTGAAATCGCGGCCGCGTTGAAATTTGGTCATAAACCGCGGGGCCGAGTTCAGCGCCCAGATAGTGCCATGGCGAAAACTCGTGCCCGCCCCACGGGGAAAGCCAATTTGTCCAGCTGAGGTAAAATCGTCCTCCCGCAGTCAGTAGTTGGTCGGCGGAGGCAATCAGGGATTCGGGACGGGCCAAGTGCTCCAGCACATTCGAGCAAACGACGAGATCAAATTGCCCCAAAGACCCCGCGGCCTCCCTGTCCAAATTGATGGCGACGAACGGGGCGGACCGGTGCTCCGGCAGCAGGTAGTTGCTTTCGTCCGCAAACGTGACGTCGCAGCCCGCGGCCCTGAGCAAACCGCCGAAGACGCCGTGGCCACAGCCCAAGTCCAGCGCGCGAACACCGGGTCCGACCCGCACCCCAGAGTCCCGGAGCCAGCGAATCGCGTCGTCCGCCTGGAGCCGGTAGAACTCCGCGTCGTCGCGATGGTGGGCGAAACGCCACAGCAAGCGATGCAGTATCATCGTGCCCCCTCCTTCGTTACCCGCAGTTCGAACCAAACTTCTTCCGGCGTCAGCCAAGTGGCGAAGAACCGTTCGTAGATGACCGGTTCGAGGTTGATCACCGCATTCAGCCAGCGGAGCGCCGCGAAGTTCGACATGTGGAACCGCTTCGATTCCACCCGGAACCGCGCCGGCGAGTTGTAGTTGGTCCGGTGGCCGAGTTTCCATTGCTCGTAGAACTTCAGCTCCCGGCCGGTGACGTCCTCGTAATTGTCGAACGACCGGATGCCAAACGGGGTGCGGTGGTCCGGCTCGGAGAAGTATTTCGTGCTGAGGAAAAACGGCACCTTCACGGTGAACAGGGCGCCAGGTTTGGAAATGCGCCAAATCTCGGTGACCACCGCGTTGAAGTTGGGCAGGTGCTCCAGGATGTGGCTGGCATACACCTCGTCGAAATGCGAGTCCGGGAACGACCACGGATACTTGTTCAGGTCGGTGATGGCGTTGCCGCCGTAGTCCACCACATCGAGGTTGACCCAGCCGGGACGGATATCCAGGCCGCAGCCGACATTGAGCCGGCGCAGTTCCGTGGAGACTGTCGGGACGTTCATGGCCGAAAGGCTGGCGCAGGCGGCCGCCGATTCCAAGCGGGATGCCACGGCCCGAAAAGTCCGGCAACGTGCTGCCGGGGCGCCTCTTTTCATCTTGGCCGTTGCTTCGTGCGGCGTTCGCGGGCCAGTGGACACGGCGCAGTCCTCGTCGGACTGGCCTGTGGCGGGGACGGACGGTGAAGGGCGATCCCCTCTCCCCGGGGGAGAGGGTTAGGGTGAGGGCGGGCAACCTTCACTCCTTCCAACCGCAGGAAGATGGCGCTGCGCGAGGCAAACCCGCCCTCACCCCGGCCCTCTCCCCCGAGGAGAGGGGGTAGCAGGCTGACCTCGTCCACCACCACAAACGCAGGGGAAGATGACCGTCCAACGCGCCATCCCAGGCTCGGCTGGGCTTCGCCAGTCGGAAGCCGGCGGCATATTGGCGTGCCGGAGCGGATTCGGCGCACACACAATCCAGAAGCCGCTTGCGGCTAGCCAAGGGGGGCGGCCAACGTCCCGCGTCCGTGCGCATCCTCATCGTCTACAATACCGTCAACGACGCCCGCTCCGTCTCCGGCGTGCAGCGTCATTTTGCCGGTGTGGCGGCTGACTGGATCCGGCGCGGGCACGCGGTTGATTTCCTCGTCGCCCGTGCGGCTTGGCCGGTGTTCCGGGAGCTGTATCCGGGATCCGAGCTGATCAGCAGCGACAACTGGTTCGACGCCACGGGTAAGCTCGCGCAGACGTGGCGGAATTTTCCGGCCTACGCCTGGCGGATGACGACCTGTGTCGGAACCCGATTTCCCCGGAGCTACGACGTCGTTTACGCCTCCAGTCAGGCAATTTTCGAAACCTATCCCGCGTGGGTTCTGTCGTGCCGGCTTGGCGCGACCCTGGCGGTCAAGGTGCATCACGTCCTGGTCACGCAACGGCCACCGAAGAACTTCTTCGACCACCTCTATCTGATTGCCGAGCGCTGGAGCACCCGCTTGCTTCACCGGCATGCCGACGTGCTGATCACCAGCACGCCACCCATCACCGCGGACTTCCTCGAACTGCAGCGACGCCTCGGCCTCGTGCCGCGGGAACCCGTGACCATCGGCTACGGGCTCGACCTTCAGCGCCTGCCCTTTTCGGCGGATGTGCCGAAGGAATTTGACGCCGTCCTGCTCGGCCGGGTTCACGAGCACAAGGGGGTGTTCGACGCCCCGGCCTTGTGGCAGGCGGTGCGGCAACGGCTTCCTGGGGCACAGCTGCTGGTCATCGGCGAAGGCGCCCACCGGGCGGAGCTGCAGCGCCGGTTCGCCGCCCTCGGCATGGGTCCGGAAACCGGCGCCGTCCGGTTCACCGGCGGCATTCCCGACGCCGAGAAGGACGCCCTGCTGCCGCAATGCCGCGTGGGTCTGAGCCTGTCGCGGGAGGAAGGCTGGGGTCTCGCGGTGACCGAATACCTCGCCTTCGGCCTGCCGGTCGTGGCCATGCACCTGCCGGTCTTCGACCAGGTCTTCCCGGGGCAGCTGGATGTCGTGCCGCAGGCGGATACTGCCGCGGCCGCCACGCGCGTGCTTCATTGGCTGGAACATCCGGCTGAGGCGCGGGAACAGGCTGTCCGCGGCCGGGCTTTCGTCGAGCGCTACGATTACCGGACCGTCGCCGGCCAAGAACTCGCCGCCCTGGAGGACGGCGTGAAACGACGCGCCAGCCGTCGACGCTGATCGGAAGCGCGGACGCCCTCGTCCGCCTGGACAGCCTGAGCGCCACAACGGTCCCGGGCTCCCGGTGCAATCCGCCGCTTTCCCTACGCCCCGCTGCTACAGGCACTCCAGATAGAGCGCGCGGAAGTCGGCGGCCGTCACCGGGACCGCGTTGGTCTTATGGCACGGATCGTCGACGGCCTGGGCGACCAGCGCGTCGAGCAACTCCGGCTTGGCGCCGTGGTCCGACAGGCGGGTGTTCAGCCCGAGATCGGCCAGGAACCGGGCCACGAAGGCGATGGTTTGCGCATCGGCCTCCGCATCGCTGACCGACTGCACCGCCAATCCGCAGGCGATGCCCACGCGGCGATACAGGCCGGGTTTCCGCGCGGCGCAGAACTTCATGCCCGCCACGAGGCAGAGGGCATTCGCCAGCCCGTGGTGCATGCCGCACAGCGTCGACAGCGGGTGGGCGAGCGAATGGACCACCCCGAGGTCCTTCTGGAACGCGATCGCGCCCATTGCCGCCGCGACGAGCATCCGGCCGCGGGCGTCGAGATCCTTGCCGTCGCGCACCGCCCGGGGCAGCGCATCCACGATCAGGTGGATGCCTTCGAGCGCGATGCCGTCGCACAGTGGGTGGAATTGCGGGCAGGTGTAGCTCTCGATGCAGTGCGTGAGCGCGTCGGCCCCCGTTGCGGCGGTCAGCTTGGCGGGCAGGCCGACGGTCAGTTCCGGGTCGAGGATGACGAGCTTGGCCAGCAGCTCCGGGTGGAACAGCACGGCCTTACGTTTGGTCCCGTCGAGGGTGATCACCGAGCTGCGCCCCACTTCGCTGCCCGTGCCGGCCGTCGTGGGAATGGCAATGAAGGGCAGCAGGCCGGTCCAGTCGGCGGGTTGTTCGTAGAACTTGGCCAGCGGGAAACCGGGATGCTTGGCGAGCAGGCGGGCCGCCTTGCCGGCGTCCAACGGGCTGCCGCCGCCGATGGCGATGACGCCATCGCAGCCGTGCTGACGGATCAGGGCCGCGGGTTCGCTGACGTCGGCCTCAATGGGGTTGGGGTGCACGCCGGCGTAGAGGAACCAGGACTGCCCCTGCGCCGCTTCACCCAGCACGGCCGCGAGCAGGCGGAACGCATCGGTCTTGGCAAAGCCGCCGTCGGTGACCACGAGCGGACGGGTGATGCCCAGTTTGGCGAGATTGGCAGGCAGTTCCCGGAGCGAGCCGGCGCCGAACAGGGTGCGGGTGGGAAACGAGAAAGCGGTGAGACTCATGTTCGCAAAAGCAGGCGCAGGCTACGCGGGGAACACGGTTGGGCGACACCCGAAAATGGGCAGTGGCGGCGGCGAGGACGCAGCGGGGCTCTGCCCCGGAAACACCCCCGGTGGACTCCCTCTCCGCCATCCGATGGGGGAGAGGGACGGGGAGAGGTGGCGCCCCTGTGTGATGGCCTGCCCCTCTCCCCCCACCCTCTCCCCGCTCGTGCCTCGCAGGGCGAGGGAGTCACCCGGGGGCAGTGCCCCGATACGCCCCCACGGCGCGGAATCCGGTTTTCCGCGTTGAATCCGCCGCGCCCTGCCCTACCACT
>JBIIUN010000409.1:0-4577 GCA_044339945.1 Kapaibacterium sp. (SeqCode) | reverse complement strand
AACCCTGGAGCAAATCGGGCGCGCGTTGCTGGAACTCGGTGAGTTTGCCCGGGGATTGGGGCAGACTTTACGCCTGGAAGTCCACGGCGGGGGCACCTCGCAGCTGCCGCACATCCGGACGATCATGGACCATGCCCGGCACCCGAATGTCGGCGTGTGCTGGAACTCGAACCAGACCGACCTCGACGGGGCCGGCTTCGACGCAAATTTCGACCTGGTGAAGGATCGCATTGTGTCGGTGCACCTTCGCGACCTGTTCCTGGCCGAGTATCCGTGGCGGCGGCTGTTCACGCGGCTCACCGAAACCGGCTTTCGCGGTTACACGATGGCCGAAATCCCCGAGAGCGCCGACGCGTTGCGGGTCATGCATTACTTCCGCGGCCTCTGGATCGCGTATCAGGGGCGCCAATGACTGCCCGAGGCTGGAAACTGCGGTGACTGAGGAGGTTCCCGCCGGCCGGGTTGGCGGCGCGAACGACGGATTCCGGCTAAAAGAAGTGCCCGGCGTGCCGATGAGCCCTTCGACGGCAACTTCATCGGCCATTTCCGGTCCACCGGCTAATTCCCGGCCGGACCGGAGCGGGCCACTCATCTGAATGACGAATCGTTGGAACCAGCGGGAGAAACACATCGGCATGGGAGTCAGCGGTATTCCGCCGGCCCGCCCGTGCACCAAACGGCGGAACATCGACGGCCCGCCCAAGCGACACGATTCGGGGACGGTCGATCCGTGGCTGGCGATGGACGTGGACCTGTTCGTCCGGCGGGTGAGTCCCGGGTTTTCGCAGATCTCCGGCGTGCCCGCTCCTGAGTTTGTCGGTCAGCCGATTTTCAATGTGCTTGGGCGCCTGGGCGTCGAGGCCAAGGCGCTGGACCGCGTCTTCGAGCTCGCGGTGAAGGGCCGCCCCTGTTTCGTGGAACTGCCGCCCGGGTCCATTGGCCGGGCATCCGACCATTTTGCGGTCGAAATCCGGCCGATCCCGGAAAAATTGGGCTGGGTAATCCGCTACGTGGCGGTGGCTTGGACCATGGAAGGATTGCAGGCGGCGCAGGACAGTCCGGCGTGGATTGGTGCCGGTGCCCCGGTGCTGAATCTGTTCGACGAAGCTTCCCCCCTTGAATTCCCGCCGGTAGGCCGTTCCCATCGCCGAGGTCGCAGGTCGCAGTTGGGCTGCGACGGCGACGAACCCAACGGTTAACGCACAATTCCCCGCATGGCAGCCTCCCCGAACAAGCTTTCCCCGCTCCGCATCCTGATTGCCGAAGACAATGAGGTGAACCGGCGGCTCGCCTTGTTGCTGCTCAATCGGTTGGGCTATACCGCGGACGTGGTCGTGAACGGGCGGGAGGCAGTCGAAGCCGTCCGGGACCGCCCCTACGACGTCGTGCTCATGGACTGCCACATGCCCGAGCTGGATGGTTATGCGGCGACCGGCGAAATCCGAACGCTGACCACGGGCGCGGCGGACCGTCCTCGCCCCCGCATCATCGCGGTCACGGCCGCCGCCATGAGCGGCGACCGGGAAAAATGCTTGGCTGCCGGCATGGATGATTACGTCACCAAGCCGGTTAAAGCCGACGCGCTGCGGGCTGCCTTGGAACTCGCCACGGTGCCCGCGACGGAGCCGGCACCGAGCTTCGCTGCGCCGCAGTTTGAGGGGGAAAGCGAAACTGAACTGCGGCAGACGACCGACAGTCTCGCCGCGGAACTTGGCGGTGATTCCGTGAAGGAATTGGTGGAGGCGTATCTCACCGACACTCCCGAGCGGCTGAAGGAAATGGAGCAACTGGCCGGCGGGGAAGATCAGGTGACGTTGCGGCGCCTGGCCCATTCGCTGAAGGGCACCTCCACTTTGTTCGGGCTCTCGCGTTCCGGCTCCGTCGCCGCGACCTTGGAAAAGGTGGCCGCGGCGGAACAGAAGGCCGATCAGGTCGCGCTGGTCCGGGAATTGGCGGCCCTGTTCTCCAGTTCGCTGCCGCTGCTGGAGCGGCGAATTCGCGAACTCGTTCCCGGCTGACGCGTCGCGTCCGGAGCATGTTTCGCGTCAGGCAAGCTCGCGGACCAAGGTCGCCAACTGGCGGCTGAGCAGGTCGTAGTCGCACAGCTGCCGGGCAATCCCCGGCAATGCACGCCGAACCTCAAGGAGTTCGCGCCGTTGGCAGAGCAGACGGACCCGTTCGGCAACCCGCTGCGGATAGCTGCGGTCCACTTCGCCGCTGAAATCGAGGAGCATCAGTTCCGGCAGGATGAGGGCCGCTTCGCCCACCCGGCTGGCGAGGATGAAGGATTCCGCCGCCATGTATTCCGGCAGCTTGCCGGTGGTGCGCACTCGGCCGGGCAAGTTGTCCGTCTGGGTGGACATCGCCACGTCCATCACGCGCAGGTAAACCGGCACCTCGGGGTAGGGGATTCGGCCGGTGAAGACCACCTGATTGAGCACCCCCAACTCGGCAGCGCGCTGCCGGAGCCATGCCAGTCCATTGCCGTCGCCGATGATCAGGCCCGTGACGGGCTGGTCGCGGAGGTGGGAAAGCGCTTCGAGCAGATCCCACCCGTAACAAATCCCGAGGCGGGGGCTCCAGACCGTGGAGCCCATGACGCCGAGCACAAACTGGCCCTCAAGCCCCAGTTGCCGCCGCAGCGTGCTGACTGCGGCGGGCGTAGCGCCGGCTTGCTCGGCAAATCCATCGCGGATGACTTCCACCCGGCGAAGCCCGCGTTGCACCAGTAATTCCCGGTGGCGGGTGCCGCGGACGATGACGGCGGAGGCCAGGCGTTGGGCCGCTTGCTCGAAAAACCAGAGCCACGGAAGCTTCAAGCCGGCGCCTACGCCGGACTGCTTGGCCATCTCGAAGACGGCATCGCCCGTGTCGAGCAGGTAGCGTTGACCTCGGGTGACCGACCACCAAGGCGCCATCACGGCGCCCGGCAGGGCAGTGTTGAGCACGTAGAGGAGGTCGGCGGGATGGCGGGAAAGTTCTCGCTGCCAAGCCGCGGCAGTTTCGGCGCGCGAACCGCTGCGGAAACAAAAACGGGTTCGCTCCGGCGCCAGCGCCCGGGAGAGTCCGCGGGCCCGGACAGTTTCAATGCTGTTGGGGCCGCCGTGAACGAGGAAGGTAACGCGAGGATCGGATTTCATGCGGCGCTGCGGTCATGCTTTTCGCGCAGGATCTGTTCATAGACCCGGGCGGTCGCCTCGGCGCATTCGGCCCAAGTATGGCGTTCGATGGTCCGGCGGCCGGCTTGGCCAATTTGCCTTGCCCAGTCAGGGGCAGCCTGGAGCTGGCGCAAGGGGCGGGAGATCGTTTCGGCGGAATCAGGGTCGCAGAGGAGTCCGTTGCGGCCGTCCTCGATCAGTTCCGCGGCGCCCACCCGCTGGCCGACCACCACGGGAACGCCGCTCGCCATCGCCTCGGCGACGACCATGGCAAAGGTGTCGTAGCGGCTGGGATAGACGAGGACATCGGCCACCCGGTGAAGTCGTTCGGGACGCGGGTCCGGACCGTGGAAGTGGATGCGGCCGACAACTCCCAGCCGTTCCGCTTCAGCCCGGTAGGGATCAAGGCGGGATCGGGACACCACCAGCAGTCGGGCGGACGGGAATTGCGGAAGTTGGGCGATGACGTCCCGCAGCCCTTTCTCCGCCTCACCCATGAATAGCCAGAGCCAGCTGTCGGAGGGAACGGCCAATTCCGACCGCAGCGACTCGCGTTCGCCTGTGTTCGGCGGCCGGAACCGTTCCACATCGGTGCCGTGGTAAATGACGTCGACCGGACGCCGCCATCGGTAGTGCTGACGGATTTCCTCGGCGACGACCCGCGAGATGCCAATCACCCGCCGGGCTTGGCGTTGCCCGTAGAATGCCTTTTCAAGCGGGGCGACCAGTTGGGTGAAGAGTCGGGCCTTCAGGCGGCTGCCCGCCATGTGATGCAGGCGGGCGGCATTGCAAACGTGCGCGGTGATGAGGTCCGTGTTCCAGCAGGTGAGGCCTTGCGCATGGATCAAGTCCGGTCGGCTCTCACGGAGCGGGCCGCCACAGCGGGCAAGGAAGGAAACGATGGTGGTTGCGACGTTGCGCCGCCAAGCGGGAACCGGGAACGACCGGAGGTTTGAGAGCGGATCCGAAGTGAAGCTGGCGGCAACCACCGAGAACTCGAAATGGCCCGCGAGGCGGGTGCTCAGTTCGGTGCAATACCGGCCCTGGCCGTAGCCGGTCGAGAAGTCGTGGACGACCAAACTGATCCGCGGACGACGGCTGACGCTGGTGCCCATGTCACTGGTGGTCAGCCTTGCCCCCGAACAGGCGGCGGGTTTTGCCCGTGTGACTTGGGCGTGCCGGGAGCCCGGATTCCCCACTGGCCTTGGAATACAGCATCCGCCGGCGGGGCGGAGTTTCCACCGCAGCAACCTCTGGAACATCAGTCGGTGCCGGGGCAAGCACCGACACCGTTGCAAAGAAGGGAATCAGCCGCGGGTCTGACCAGACGGCGTCGGGATTCGTCTTTGCGAGCAGCGTGTGGAGGTTCGCCAGGCGGCTCATGGCCCCTAGGAAGAACCACGTGAGGGCGCCGCCGGG
>JBIIUN010000408.1:0-4578 GCA_044339945.1 Kapaibacterium sp. (SeqCode) | reverse complement strand
CCCGTTCCGCCTTCGTCTTGCGGGCGGGCGCCTCCTCCACCTGCGTGTCGGCCACCTCGTCCTCGAGGTCGGACATCAGGCTTTCCATGCTGGGCACGCTGTCGGTCAGCGCGCCTTCGACGCCCTCCATCTCCTTCGAGTGCATCCGCTCCCAGATCTTGTCGGTCGCGCCCTGTTCACCGAGCTTGTCCTCCACCTCCGCGAGCACGTCGTCCACCTTCTCGGGGTCGATGTTCACCACGGCGGTGATCGCCTTGAGCGAGTCGGCAAACTCCTGGTCGGACTTCGCCAGATCCAGCTTCGTCAGCAGGTTGCCAAACACCCATTCCTTCTGTTGCAGCTTGTGCAGCAGCAGCTCGTTGCTGCGCACGCTTTGCACACAGCGTTGGGCCGCCGCCTTCTGGCCGCTCTTCAGGTATTCGCGGGCCTGCGCCCACTGCTTGTCCCGCTCGGCCTGGAGCTTGCGGCCGCGGTCCTTCACGGAATCGAGCGCGTTGTCCGCTTCCCGGAAAGCCCGGCGACGGTTTTTTTCCAGCTCGCGCTGACGTTCCTTGTCCGACTTGAACAGATCCTTGAGTCCCATGGTAGTGGATGGTTTGTGGTGAGGTGATTTGCTTCGATCCGAAAGTTATTCGTGCGCGGCCAGCCGGCTCAAGCGGGGAATCAGGTCCCCGCCGCGGCGGCGGCTTTTGGTCCCGCACAACCGTTCCTAGGCCGGGACGCCGGGAAATTATTCAGCCCGCGCCGGGCGCCCCCATGGCCCCGGCTTTGCCCCGGCGACGGTGTCCCTGCCTTCGAGGTGCCGGATGACTTGGTCCAGGGACTTCATCGCCCGGCGGGCGGCCAGGGCGACGTCCCGGTAGGCGACCCGTAACTCCGCCGACACATTGTCCGGCGTGATCCGCAGGCAACGTCGCTCCAGCTCCGCCAAGTCCGCCCGGTCCGCCGCGCACGCCTTCGCCAGCGCCGACAGCAGCGCATTGTGCGTCCGGTCGGCGGCCGTGCGCGGCTCATCAATCGGGCTCAATTCCCGCCCCTGATGCAACCAGGCCGCAACGGTGTCCTCCGTGGTTTGGCGGAGGCGCGGCAGGAAGACGTTCTCCCGCGCGACCCGATCGAGCCACCCCGACGGAACCGGCGCCCGCGAGACCGCATTGGTCCCCGGTGCCGCCGGAATCCACCGGGCCAACTCGCCCACCCGCCCGCGCCATTCGCCCGCAAACGCACCCAGCCGCACCGGCTCCGTGGCGCCAAAGGGTGACCCCCAGCCGCACGGTGCCTTCCGCTCGTCCGTGCCCGCGACTGGGGTGAGCTCACGGACCGCGGCGGCGCACTCGGCCGCCAGGGTCGCGTGTGCCGCGGCAATCGCCGGCGCATTGGTGAGCACCGCCCCGGCGGGGACCGTCGCCCGTTCCCGGAACGCCGCGGCCAACTGGCGGAACAGCTCGGCCCGATGTTCCAGCGCGAGGCCAAGCCCGGGCGTCCTTTCCGCGGAAGTGGCACCGCCCAGTTCGACGAGTTCCCCGCCCGACAGTTCCCGGCGCACGCCGGCCAGGCTGTTCGTGAGGCCGTGGCTCAGCTCCGCGAGCAACCCCGGGCGCGTGGTGTCCGCGGCTAGGCGGCGGTCCACCAGCACCCGCACCGCCCCGGCCTGCGCGGGCTCCGGCACCATGACCGGACGGACGGCATCGAGGCGCCGCAGCGCGGCATCCAGGGCCGCGAGGTTGGTGAACCCGGGCGGGGCGATGAGGCGGGCGGCGGGACCGGCCGAAGCGTCGAGCAACGCGGCGGTCGTGGCGTTCGCAGGTGCCTGCCAGGCGAGGATCACGCGGTCCGACAGGACCGCACGGGCGACGCCGGGAGCAGCCGGCGTGGGGCGGCAGTCGGTGAGCAGCAGCGTGCCCAGGGTGGCGATGACAAGGGCGGCGCCAAGGCGTTCGGCACAGCGGACAGGATTTCGGACCATGCCCGGGTTACGCGGGGACGACGGAATTGCATTCAGTGCGGTGTCGAGCGGGCCTCGCGATTAGGGGCGGCTGGAAAGCCGTCGCTCCCGGGCACTTGCCCGCCGCGGGTGCCCCACCCGCCACTATCGCAGGAGACGAGGTGACGGAGCGCCCATCACTCATCATTGGCCAAAACGATTCGATCGCGCGGGGAGTGCACGGTCACCGCTGCGAATGCGCGCTAGGCAATCTGAACAGGTCTCGGGCGGATTCGCCGGGCACTTCCAGGCGTTGCACCGCGGCGGCCAGCGCCTCGTAGACCGCCGACGCGGCGATGGCCCGGTCGGGGTGCAGCTCGAACGTCTCCAGCTTCACCTGCGGCGGCGGGCCGTGCCAGGCGAGCAGCAGCCGTTCCCACGGCGTGGGTTCCTTGGGCTGGCCCAGCTCGACCAGCAGCAGGGCCGTCTTCTTCGGGGCGTCGGGGTTCATGGGGGGAGGGCGGTGAGAGGTTGGCCGAGCTGCCGCTCGAGGTCCGCCCGGAACCGGGCGTTCGCCTCGGCGACCTTCTCCCGGGCGTAGTCCGGGCGGTTAAGGAACGTCTGGGGCGACAGCGGCACGCCGAAGTTGCCCTCGTAGGCCTCGAAGAGGCGCAGCTGCCAGCGCACCTGCGTCTCGCCCGGCCGCACCTCGACGAACTGGAGCACCGCCTCGTCCGCCGCCAGGCCCCGGGACCCGAGCAGCACATACCGTGTGGTCGCGTCGGGCCGGCCCACATTCACCTGTTTCCAAAGGCACTTCGGGTCGGCCAGCAGGCGTTTCAGCGCGTCCTCGACCGCCGCGAGGTCCTGGGTCGTGCCCAGTTCGGTGACCGGGAAGAGCGCCGCGTGCCGGCCCTTGGCGGCGGCCTCGCGGAAGGCGGTCCCGGCGGACTGCCGGCGCTGGCGCAATGCCTGTTCGGCGGCCGCGGCTTCCGCCCGGCTCCGGGCGGTTTTCAGTTCGCTACCCAGCCGTTCGAGATTGGCCAGCGCCGTGGCCGTCTGTTCTCCGAAGGTGCCCTGGTGCGTGGCCGCGGTCTGGTCCACGCGGGCGGGCTGGCCGGGCTCAAGAAGTTGGCTGCGGTTGAGGCCGTTGGTAAGCGTGCCGAGCTCTCGGAGCGCCCCGGCCAGCCGGTCGGCTTGCGCGCGGAGGGCGATCCGTTGGCGCAGGCTGGCGAGCGCCTGCTGCACGTTGGTTGCGTGGGCTGGGGGCAGCGTGGCGGTCACGCCCTCGACATAGGCCTCAAGTTCGCGCATAGCTACGGCGTTCGTCAGCTCGGCGAAGCGGTCGAGCCGCTCCACGGCGGTGTCGCGGGCGCGGCGTTGGCGCTCCTCGCCGGCAGAATCGGCGCTTGCCGGGATCGTAACCGGCGCCCCCGCGGGCGGATGGGCCACCGTCGCCCCGGGGGCGGGAGTCGGGCCGGCGGGCACGGCGCCGGGCGGGCGCCCGCGGAAGGTCCACAGCAGGCCCGCAACCATCACGGCCACCGCGACGGCGGCAAGCACTCCAGGCCGTGCCCGCCTGCCCGGGCGTTCCGGGGCCGGCGGTTCCGGAACCGGGGCAAAGGGCGGATCTTCCCCCAGCACGATGTCGCCGGTGCCGAACTGCTCGAACCAGGGTTGCTGCGCCAGGCCCGAGCTCTGGCTCCAGCCCGCCAGTTGTCCCTCCGCGTGTTTCGCCAGGTCCCGGATCGTCAGGCGGCCATGGGACCAGGCCGGCCCGTTCAGCCCTTCGAGCAGATAGTGCGAACACACCCCGTGGCCGAAGGCGGGCCACTCGTGCGCCCGTTGACCAGGCTGGCAGGCCGAGAGGAAGGCCGTGGCCCGCGCCTTGCCGCCGCCCGCCTGGGCCACGCCCACCATGTTCTTGGCGAATTCCGCGCCCAGGCGGTAATCGCCGGCGCCCTTGCCCGCCACCGGATGGTCACGGCAGGCGTCCACCAGCAGCACCAGCCACCGCGCCTTCAGGCGGGCCAGTAGGTCCCGCAGGGTGTTCAGGGACAGGCTGTTCGCCGCCGGGTGCAGCGCGCGGGTGTCGGCGGCGTAAAGCACGCCTTCCTTCCGGTCGAGCAGTTCGGCGCCATGCCCGCTGAAGCCGAAGAAGAACAGGTCGCCGACCTGCACCTGGTGGGCCATCGCGTCCAGGGCGTCGAGGATCGCGGCGACGGTTGGTTCGCCCGCGGTGCCCTCGCCCGCCAGCACGGTGACGTGGTCGAACGCGCACTTGGCGCGCAGCGCCTGGCCCAGCGCCCGCGCGTCGGCGGCCGCATACCGCAGCGGCGTGATCCGCGCGTCGTGGTAACGCGGCACTCCGATCAGCAGGGCGTGGCGTTTCATCGGTATTCAGGGTGAGGCCGGCCGGGCTTCGCGGGCAAGCGCCCGGAGCAGCCGGTGGCCTCGTGATCCGCTACGCCCCGGTGCCGGACATTTATGCGACGGGCCGGGGCCACCCGCTTCGCGGCCGGGGCCAGGTTCATTGCATGGAT
The DNA here is from genome assembly GCA_044339945.1 of Kapaibacterium sp. (SeqCode). Lineage (GTDB taxonomy): Bacteria > Verrucomicrobiota > Verrucomicrobiia > Limisphaerales > UBA9464 > CAIWAH01. Next base: position 111 of record JBIIUN010000408.1, on the reverse strand, counting down.
TCCCGGCGCCACCCCATAGGCAGGTCACGGAGCCCGCACGGGCCCCGCCTTAACATGAAAAATACCTCAAATCCCCCTGACCCCGTCGACCGCCCGATCCGGGCTGGCCGC
>JBIIUN010000406.1:0-4582 GCA_044339945.1 Kapaibacterium sp. (SeqCode) | reverse complement strand
ATCCGGGCCGTGACGTTTGATGTCGGCGGGACGCTGATCGAGCCGTATCCGTCCGTCGGTCACGTGTATGCGGCGACGGCCGCAGCCGAGGGATTCGGCCCGTGGGATCCGCGGGACCTGAATCGCCGGTTTTACTCCGCATGGCAGCGGCACGTCGTCACCTTTGATTTTGCGAAGGCATCCTGGGCCCGGCTGGTCGCCGAGGCATTGTCCGATCTGGGACCGGCCGCCCATTCGCCGGAGCTGTTTGAAGCCATCTGGCGCGCCTTCCAGCAGGCCGCGGCCTGGCGGATCTTCCCCGACGTGGCGCCGTGCCTTGCGGCAATGAAGGCTCGCGGCCTTCGGTGCGCGGTCATTTCCAATTGGGATGAACGGTTGGTCCCGACCCTGCGAAACCTGGGCCTGCTCGCCGAGTTTGAGTTTGTCCTGGCCTCGGCGGAGGTCGGGTGGGCCAAGCCGGCACCGGAGATTTTCCAGCGGGCGCAGCAAACCCTGCGTCTGCCGGCGCACGAAATCCTCCACGTGGGCGATGGGCGCCGCGAAGACCGGGAGGGAGCCGCAGCCGTTGGGATGCGGGGTGTTTGGCTGGACCGAAGCGGTTCGCCGGCCGAAGGCGGAGTCGCGCGGCTGACGGACCTCCTTCACTGAGCGCGGCGGTCCGGCAAACGGGTTGCCAGCTAACTCTCCGGGCAAGCGTCCCTTATACCCGCATGGCTTCGGTTGACGCTGCCAGCCTTCGGGCCGTTTGATTCCACAGCTTTGGCGGAGGTCCCTCCGCTTTTTGCCATGAATCTCCTCCAACGTATCTGGGGCTCGTCGCTCGGGAAGAAATACGTGATGGCCCTGACCGGCGTCGCGCTGTTCCTGTTCGTCATCGGGCATCTTGTCGGCAACTTGCAGGTCTTCGGTCCGCCCGAGGCGATCAACACCTACGCGCACTTCCTCAAGAGCAAGCCCGGACTGATCTGGGGCGCCCGGCTGGGACTGCTGGCCACCGTGGGCCTGCACATTGCGGCCGCGCTCGCGTTGACCGCCGCGAACAAGGCTGCCCGCCCGGTCCAGTATGCCAAGGGTGACGGCTACGCGGCCTCGGCCCGGTCGCGCTACATGGTCGTGAGCGGCCTCGTGATCCTCGCGTTCGTGATCTATCATCTGCTGCATTTCACCGCGCTGCTGCCGGCGGTGAACGGCACCGTGGATTTCAACTCGCTCCACACCGCGCTGCCGGACGGGACGAAGACGCACGATGTTTACGCGATGATGGTCCGCGGCTTCCAAGTCTGGTGGGTCGCCGCGTTCTACCTGGTCGCCCAGGCGCTCCTGTTCATGCATCTCGGCCACGGGCTTTCGGCGATGTTCCAGTCACTGGGCTTCCGTGACCATGTTTGGTGGCCGCGCATCACCGGCTTCGCCAAGGTGGCGAGCCTCCTGATTTTCCTCGGTTACGCCTCGATCCCGCTCGCCGTGCTCGGCGGCCTAGGCAAGGACTACGTGAACAAGGCGGCCAAGACGGCGCTCGTCGAGGCTGCGGCAAAGGAGGCCAAATAACATGGCGACGCTCAATTCCAACATCCCCGCCGGCCCGCTCGCCTCGAAGTGGGAGAAGCACAAGTTCAGCTCCAAGCTGATCAACCCGGCCAACAAGCGGAAATACAAGGTCATCGTCGTCGGCGCCGGTCTCGCCGGCGCCAGCGCTTCGGCCACGCTCGCCGAGCTGGGCTACGAGGTGCACAACTTCGTCTTCCACGATTCCCCCCGCCGCGCCCATTCCGTGGCCGCGCAGGGCGGCATCAACGCCGCGAAGAACTACCAGAACGACGGCGACTCCGTTCACCGCCTCTTCTACGACACGATCAAGGGCGGTGACTACCGTGCCCGGGAATCAAACGTTCATCGTCTCGCCGAAGTCTCGGTCAACATCATCGACCAGTGCGCAGCGCAGGGCGTTCCGTTCGCCCGCGAATACGGCGGCTTGCTCGACAACCGCTCCTTCGGCGGCGCGCAAGTGTCCCGCACGTTCTACGCACGTGGACAAACCGGTCAGCAGTTGCTGCTCGGGGCCTACTCCGCGCTGAACAAGATGATCGGCGCCGGCGGCGTGAAGTCCTACACGCACTCCGAGATGCTCGACCTCGTGGTCGTCGACGGACACGCCAAGGGCATCATCGTCCGCAACCTCCAGACCGGCGAGATCACCCGACACAGCGCCGACGCCGTCGTGCTGGCCACGGGCGGTTACGGCAACGTCTACAACCTCTCCACCTACGCCCGCGGCTCGAACGTCACGGCCAGTTGGCGCGCCTACAAGCGCGGCGCGACCTTCGGCAATCCCTGCTACACGCAGATCCATCCGACCTGCATTCCCGTCTCCGGCGACTACCAGTCCAAGCTGACCTTGATGTCGGAATCGCTCCGCAACGACGGCCGCATCTGGGTGCCGAAGAAGAAGGAGGATTGCGGCAAGAACCCGGCGGACATCGCCGAGGGCGACCGCGACTACTACCTGGAGCGGATGTATTCCGCGTTCGGCAACCTCGCCCCGCGCGACATCGCCAGCCGCGCCGCGAAGTATGTCTGCGACGAGGGCCGCGGCGTCGGTTCCACCGGACTGGGCGTCTACCTCGACTTCGCCGACTCCATCAAACGTCTCGGCGAGGACAAGGTGCGCGAGCGCTACGGCAACCTCTTCGCGATGTATCACGAGATCACGAATGAGGACGCCTACAAGACCCCGATGCGCATCTATCCGGCGGTCCATTACACGATGGGCGGCCTCTGGGTGGACTACAACCTGATGAGCAACATCCCCGGCCTCTTCGTGCTGGGCGAAGCGAACTTCTCCGACCACGGCGCGAACCGCCTTGGCGCGAGCGCGCTCATGCAGGGCCTGAGCGACGGCTACTTCGTGCTCCCCAGCACCATCGCCACCTATCTCGCCACGGTGAAGGCCGGCAGCCGGCCCGCGACCGACAAGGGCGAGTTCAAGGAAGCCGAGGAAAGCGTCCGCGGCTTCATCCAGCGCGTCACCGCCAGCAGCGGCAAACGCACGCCCGACAGCTTCCACAAGCAGCTCGGCAAGCTGATGTGGGAATACTGCGGCATGGCGCGGACCGAGGCGGGGCTCAAGAAGGGCATCCAGCTCATCGGCGAGCTGCGCGAGGAATACCGCACCAACGTGAAGGTCCTCGGCGAGGCCGGCGGCTGGAACCAGGGCCTGGAGAAGGCCGCCCGCGTGGCGGACTTCATCGAGCTCGGCGAGCTGATGTGCCGCGACGCGCTGATGCGCGAGGAAAGCTGCGGCGGCCATTTCCGCGAGGAATACCAATACACCGCCGCCGATCCCGAAGTGCAGCAGGGGATCGTCAACGCCGGCGACGTGAAGCGCCGCGACGACCAGTTCGCCTTCGTGGCCGCCTGGGAATACGCCGGTGCCCCCGACAAGGCCCCGATCCTGAACAAGGAACCCCTCGTGTATGAGGAAGTGAAGATGTCCACCCGCAGCTACAAGTGAGATCGCCAGCAAACAAGAGCCTATGAAAGTGACCCTCAAAGTCTGGCGGCAGAAGAACGCGACCTCCGCCGGCGAGTTCAAGACCTACTCGTCCCCCGAGCTGAACGAGAACATGTCGTTCCTCGAGATGCTCGACGTGATCAACGAGGACTTGGCCAACAAGGGCGAGGAGCCCATCGCCTTCGACCACGACTGCCGCGAAGGCATTTGCGGCACCTGTTCGCTCGTCATCGACGGCAAGCCGCACGGCCCCCACAAGGGCGTCGCCACCTGCCAGACCTACATGCGCTCGTTTAAGAACGGCGACGAGATCGTCATCGAACCGTGGCGCGCCAAGGCCTTCCCGATCATCAAGGACCTCGTCTGCGACCGGAAGGCGTTCGACCGCATCCAGCATGCCGGCGGTTTCATCAGCGTCCGCACCGGCGCGGCGCCCGACGCCAACAGCATCCCGGTGCCGAAGGAGGATGCCGACCTCGCGATGGATGCCGCCCAGTGCATCGGTTGTGGTGCGTGTGTGGCTGCGTGCAAGAACGCCAGCGCCATGCTCTTCGTCGCGGCCAAAGTCTCGCACCTCGGCCTCATGCCGCAGGGCCAGCCCGAACGCTACAAGCGCGTGAAGGCGATGGTCGACCAGATGGACGCGGAAGGGTTCGGCGGCTGCACCATCACGGGAAGCTGCGAAGCCGTCTGCCCGAAGGAGATCTCCCTCGACTTCATCGCCCGCATGAACCGCGACTACGCGGTGGCCCTGATCAAGGGCGAGCCCAAGAAGGTGGCCGGCGGCGGTGCAGGCTGAGAAGCGGTGAAAGCAATTCTGGGGCGGCGGGAAATTCTCGCCGCCTTTTGTGTTTGTAGTGCTGCCGGCCGAGGGGAACCGCAGGCAGCAAAAAGCGGCGGATACCGATCCGCCGCCGTGCGATAGTCCTATCGTAAGCTCAGAATCGCCAGATTACGTCCACGGTGAAGCGATCCTCGAAGATGTCGGCGCCGTCCTCGATGATGCCGGTCTCGTAGGCGAAACCGAGATCGAGGTTCTCGATCAGCCGGGAACGGAAGCCGAAGCCGATG